>NZ_JBEXLL010000105.1:0-16196 GCF_040609955.1 Nocardia sp. NPDC004568 | reverse complement strand
GGCCTCGAGACTCGCGCCTGCGGCGCATGCGCTTCGAGGCCGAAACGGCGAGACGGGCCTCAACCCTTGGAGGTGTCTCGCAGAACTCGACGCATGGGGTTGCGTTGGCATTCGAGGTTTGGTCGGCGAGTGGGCTTCTTAGCATGGGTTGGCCGGGGTGATTGCTTTCCGTACCTGGTCTGGATCGGGGGTTTCGGGCGTTTTTGGGGGTATCGTGCGCACATGGGTTATCCGGAGGATGCGCTGGCGCCCGACGAAGAGTTGATCCTGCACACCCATCCGCATTGGAAGATGCTGTTCTGGCCCATCGTCACGCTGATCGCGGTGACCGCGGTGGCGGGCTTCCTGGGCGGGCTGGTGTGGCGTACCGCCGACGAGTCCTGGCGGTCGATTCTGCTGCTCGTAATTCTGGCCGTGTGGTTGCTGCTGCTGGCGTGGCGCAGTATCGGGCCGATCGTGACCTGGAAATCCACCCATTTCATCGTCACCGATCGCCGGGTGCTGGCCCGCGAAGGCGTGATGACCCACACCGGTATCGATATACCGATGAGCCGGATCTCGAGTGTCCAATTCCGGCACGGGCTGGTCGACCGGATGTTCGGGACCGGCGAACTGATCATCGGGTCGTCGTCCGAAGAACCGCTGGAATACAGCGATATCCCGAATGTGGAACGGGTGCACGCGCTGCTCTATCACCAGGTTTTCGAGGCGGCGCCCCGCTACGGCGGCTTCTGATCCGGGCGCCGCGGGGCGCTGCCCGGGCGTGAGGAGGCCGGTGGCGGGCCGGTGGACCGTAATCTTGTCGCATGACCGCCGTATTGCTGGGCGAAGACGACGAGGCCATCGCGGCGCCGCTCTCGCGGGCGCTGGGCCGCGAGGGATATTCGGTGACCGTGGAGAGCTTCGGTCCCGCGGTGTTGGACCGGGCACTGGAAGGACACCATGATCTGCTGATCCTCGATCTCGGGTTGCCGGGAATGGACGGGCTGGAGGTGTGCCGGCAGGTGCGGGCCCGCGGCGCCGAGATGGCGGTGCTGATGCTGACCGCCCGCACCGACGAAGTCGATTTCGTGGTCGGGCTGGACGCGGGCGCCGACGACTACGTGGGGAAACCCTTCCGGCTGGCCGAACTGCTGGCCCGGGTCCGCGCCCTGCTGCGGCGCAGCGGGATCGGCGACGACACCGTGGAGGTGGGCGGGATCCGGCTGGAGCCGGCGGCACGGCGGGTACTGGTCAACGGGGTGGAAATCGGTTTGGCGAACAAGGAGTACGAGCTGCTCAAGGTGCTGATCGATCGGGCCGGCCAGGTGGTGCCCCGGGAGACGATCCTGCGTGAGGTCTGGGGTGATGCCGAACTGCGCGGATCCAAGACCCTGGATATGCACATGTCCTGGTTACGTCGCAAGATCGGCGACGAGGGCCCGATGGCCGAACGGCGGATCGTCACCGTGCGCGGTGTCGGTTTCCGCTTGAATACCGACTGACGTGCGGCGGCGGATTCTCCGGTCGATGCTGACCGTGCTGATGCTGACGACCGTGGTGCTCGGGGTGCCGCTCACCTACACGGCGTGGCTGTGGGTGGAGGACATCACCCGCAACGATCTGCGCAGCCGGCTGGAATTGATCTCCGCGGAGGTCATCGGTCAGGAACACGGGAGCGGGGTGATCAGCGGCGGCTTGGACCTGCACACGGTGCAGCCGCTGGTGCCCGAGGGCGGGCGGCTCACCGTCGTGTACCCGGCGCCCGAGGATACGGCGGTGAAGGTCGAGGTCGGGGCCGTGACGGTGACCGATCCGCTGGTGGAGTCGCTGTCGATGGGTACCGATGTATCACTGCGACTCGAGGTGCCCGCGACGCCCATGGAGGCCCGCCAGCGACAGGCGGTGGCCGGGGTGGCGCTGGCCGTGGCGATCTCGCTGGGCGCGGCGATCACGGTCGCCATCGTCACCGCGCGCCGTGTCGCCGATCCCATCCGTGATGTGGCCGCCCGGGCCGCTCGGCTCGCCATGGGTGATTTCCGCCCGGATCCGCGCCGTCACGGAATCGCCGAACTGGACCGGGTCTCCGATGTGCTCGATTCGGCGACCGTCGAGATCGCGGGACGGCTGCAACGCGAGCACGCGCTGGTCGCCGATGTGTCCCATCAGCTGCGTAGCCGGTTGACCGCGGTCCGGTTGCGGCTGGACGAATTGTCCGCGCACACCGATCCGGCGGTGGTGCACGAGGCCGAGGAGGCCATGGCCCAGGTCGACCGGCTGACCGAGGCCATCGACGATCTCGTCCGGGCCTCGCGCGACGAGGACGCCACCGACCGCGATCCCGTACCGGTGATGGACGAACTGCGCGGCATCGTCACCGAGTGGACGCATCCGTTCCGGGAGGCCGGCCGCACCCTGTACCTGACCGGTGACGAATCGCTGCGCGCGCCCATCTCCGGGTCCCGGCTGCGGGAAGCGGTGACGGTGCTGGTCGACAACGCGCTGATGCACGGCGGCGGCACCTGCACGGTCTCGGTGCGCACCGTGCGGCCGGGGCAGGATCGCGAACCACTGGTTTGTGTCCAGGTCGCCGACGAAGGTGAGGGGGTCAGCGACGAGCTGGCGCCGCATATCTTCGACCGGGGTTTCTCCGGGGCGGGGTCCACGGGCGTGGGCCTGGCGCTGGCGCGGGCTCTGATAGAGGCCGACGGCGGTCGGTTGGAACTACAACGGCGGCGGCCCGCGCTGTTCGCGGTGTTCCTCGGCAAACCGCTGGCCACGCGGGTGGAGAACCGGGTGGTGGGGGAGCCGCGCTGATCGGTCGCGGCGCCGGACTCAGCGGCCGAGGGTGCGCCGGTCGTGCTCCTCTTCCACGTACTCCTCGAGCTGTTCGAGCATCTGGTCCACCTCGTCGGGGAAGACCCAGCGCCGCATCGCCCAGTAGCGGAACGCCATCTGCAACAGATTGCCGATGATGTAGGCGCTGATGAAGTCGGCGATGTTCTCCACCATGAAGCTGACCGTGGGCTGGTGCAGCTGGAAGACATAGCGGGAGAGGTACAGCGGCGCCATGCTCAGCACCACGCCCACCCCGCTGACCACGAAGAACAGCAGTGCCTCGTGATGGCGTTCCCGGCCGCCGCGGTTCTTGAACGACCATTCCCGGTTCAGGATGTAGGAGGCGATGACCGCGATGACACCCGAGATGATCTTCGCGGTGATCGGCTTCTCCTCCAGAACCGTCCACTTCAGGATGTAGAAGATACCGCTGTCGATAACGAACGTGGTCGCCCCGACAATGGCGAACTTGATGAGCTCGCGCTGGCGGTAGGCGATCTCCTGAAGAGATTGCGGCAGGACGCTGACCACGTCGTCGACGAATGACACAAGTCCGGAGCATACCGCCAGCTGCCGTTCGCGCAGGACGTGACAGTATTGACCGACGTGAACGCACGTAGTTTCGACCCTGCCGCGATGCCGACCGTCGCCATGATCGGCGGCGGCCAGCTGGCGCGGATGACGCATCAGGCGGCCATCGAGCTGGGGCAGCGGCTCCGGGTGCTCGCCGAACGGCCGGATGACCCGGCGGCCCAGGTGAGCCCCGATGTGGTGCTCGGCAGCCATTCCGACCTCGGCGCGTTGCGCCGTGCCGCGACGGGCGCGCACGCGCTCACCTTCGATCACGAGCATGTGCCCACCGAGCACCTCGAGGCGCTGGTCGCGGAGGGGGTTAACGTGCTCCCGCCGCCGCAGGCGCTGCGCTTCGCCCAGGACAAACTGGCCATGCGCACCGAACTGTCCGCACGCGGGTTGCCGGTCCCCGCCTTCACCGTGGTCGAGTCCGAGGCCGCGGCGGTGGGCTTCGGCGAAGAACACGGCTGGCCGATCGTGCTCAAGGCGATCCGTGGCGGTTACGACGGGCGCGGTGTGTGGATGCCCGAGGACGCCGACGCGGCGGCGAAGATCACCGCCGAACAGCTCGGCGCGGGGGTGCAACTGCTGGCCGAGGTGCGGGTGCCGCTGAAACGGGAGCTGTCGGCCATGGTGGCGCGCTCGCCGTACGGTCAGGCCGCGACCTGGCCGGTGGTGGAGACCGTGCAACGCCGCGGTCAGTGCGCCGTGGTGATCGCCCCGGCGCCCGATCTCGACGAGGAGCTGGCCGCCGAGGCCGAGGAGCTGGCGCTGCGGCTGGCCGCGGATCTCGGGGTGGTCGGCGCGATGGCGGTCGAACTGTTCGAGACCACCGACGGCAAATTGCTGATCAACGAGCTGGCCATGCGCCCGCACAACTCCGGGCACTGGGGGATGGACGGGGCCCGCACCGGCCAGTTCGAACAGCATCTGCGCGCGGTACTCGACTATCCGCTCGGCGACACCCGCCCGCTCGCGCCGGTGACGGTGATGGCGAATATTCTCGGAGCGCCCGAGGCGCCGGCCATGTCCATGGACGAACGCCTGCACCATCTGTTCGCCCGGATGCCGGACGCCAAGGTGCACCTGTACGGCAAGGGCGAACGCCCGGATCGCAAGATCGGGCATGTGAACGTGCTCGGCGACGATGTCGCGGTGGTACGGGAACGAGCCGAGCGCGCGGCGCACTGGATGTCGCACGCGGTATGGACCGACGGATGGGACCCGCATGAGTGACGTGGTGGAAGGCAGTGTTCCGGGCTCCCCGGCGGTCGGGTTGATCATGGGCAGCGATTCCGACTGGCCCACGATGGAGGCCGCCGCCGAGGCGCTGGCCGAGTTCGGCATCCGGTTCGAGGTCGGTGTGGTGTCCGCGCACCGGACCCCGCAGCGGATGCTCGACTACGCCCGCGACGCCGCCGGCCGGGGGCTGCGGGTGCTCATCGCGGGCGCCGGGGGCGCCGCGCATCTACCGGGCATGGTCGCCTCGGCGACTCCGCTGCCGGTGATCGGTGTGCCGGTCCCGTTGAAGTACCTCGACGGGATGGATTCGCTGCTCTCGATCGTGCAGATGCCCGCCGGTGTGCCGGTGGCCACCGTGTCGATCGGCGGCGCCCGGAACGCCGGTCTGCTGGCCGCCCGGATTCTCGGCGCCCACGATTCCGCGTTGCGGGGCCGGATGGAACAGTTCCAGGCCGGTCTCGAAACGATGGTGCTGGAGAAGGACGAGGCGCTGCGCGCGCGGCTGTTGGGCTGATCCGCTTCCGGGAACGGCCGCTGTCCCGCCGTTCCCGGGAAGGCCCGTTCATCCGGTCGGCCTACGATCTTGGGCGGTGTACAGGGTCGACAGTCAGGCGGTTCCGATGGTGGAGTTCCCGTTCGCCGAGGTGACCGCGAACGAAATGTTCTTCGCCGAGCGCGACGAGCGCTACCGCCGGTTGCACGAATGGCCGCAGCGCTCCTACGCGCACCGGTCGGGCCTGCGGATGATCTGGAAATACGACGACGTCCGCGAGGTCCTCGCCGCCGGGAAACCGGAGATATCCCGGGCGAACTCATTGGAGCCGTTGGTCGGATATCCGCGCATTGCCGCGACTCCGCGCGCGCTACCGCATCTGTTCCGGCATCTGATCCCGCTGCCCGCGAAAGCGACCGCCGATCTGGCCGACGAGCACCTGCACGAGCGGGTGTGGAACACCATGGCGGGGCCGGCCGGTCATTTCACGATCCGGGCCGGGGATCGGCCGCGGCAGCAGGCGGCGATGATCGAACATTTCGAGGCCGCCCTCGCCGCGGTCGCGCCCACCGGCTCGACGCTCGACGTGACCGCACTGTCCATCGCCTACGCTACCCGGGTGACCGGTTCCGCGGTGGGTCTGCCGCCCGAGATCTGGCCGCGGATGGCGGTGTGGAGCGGCGCCCAGTCGGGGCTGCTGGGTCGGTCGATGCGGGGCCGGGAACTGGCCGCCGCGGTGGGGGCGCTGGGACAGTTGTTCACCGTCAGCGGTCGCACCGTCGACCACGGCCTGCGCAGCGGCACGGTCGGTTTCGCGACCCGCCTGCGCGATGCAGGGATCCGGCGCCGGGTGGCGGTTTCGGCGGTGGCGAATTCGCTGGCCGCCGGGGTGCATACGGTGAGCGGCAGTATTCAGCAGGGGCTCCAGCGCCTGCTACACGATCCGGACCGGGAATGGTGGCGGTTGCTGGCCGAACCGGGGACCGCGAGTGACGTCGCGGCCAAAGTGCTCCAACTCGATCCCGGGCTGGTGGCCTGGAAGCGGCGGATCGAACGCCCGGTCGTGCTCGCCGGTGGGACCGAATTGCCCGCGGGGCCGGTGCTGGTCATGTTCGCGGCGGCCAACCGCGATCCCGCGGCTTTCCCGGACTGCGCGAGTCTGGGGCGGGGCGGCAAGCTGCCGCTGACCTTCGGGTTCGGCGCGCACATCTGCCCGGGTAAGCAGCTGGCGACCCTCGCGGTGGAGGTCTTCCTGCACCAGCTGTACCTGCGCGCACCGCGGACGCGGCCGGTCGAGACCGAATCGCGGCCGCGTCGTGAGACGGACCTGCTGTTCAGCGGGGCGGATCTCCGTATCGCGCTCGACGGACGGCTCTGAGGGCACCGCCCGCGCCGCTCGCTACGGTGGCGCCATGGACAACGAGGAAACCGCCCGCCGAGTCGGCGGCGCCGAGCTCGTCCGTTTCCGGCTCGGTGTCGTGGACGAGGCCTTGCGCTTGTTCGCGGATCAGGGTTATGAGGCGACCTCGGTGGACGAGATCGCCGAGGCCGCCGGGATATCGCGGCGTACGTTCTTCCGGCAGTTCCGGTCCAAGGAAGATGTGATCTTCGCCGACCACGAGGCCCAGCTGGCCGCCGCGCAGGAGTACCTCCAGCAGACGCAGCTCGACCCGTGGGACGCGGTCTGCGAGGCGGCGGTCGGGGTGTTCGAACGATTCACCCGCTGGCGCGATATCGCCGAGCGGCGGTATCGCGTGGTGCGCCGCGTTCCGGCCCTGCGCGACCGGGAGATCGTGACCGTCTTCCGCTACGAGCGTTTGTTCACCGATTATCTGCGTGAGCGGTTGCCCGATTCCCCCGACCTGCCGCGCGTCCAGTTCGCGGCCGCGGTGACCGCCACCCACAACTATCTGCTGCGCCGGATGATCCGCGGTGAATCGGCGGCGGGCCCGGGTGATCTGCGGACCGCGCTGAGCGAGATCCCCCGGGGTGGCCGCCGCCCGGGCGGTGAGGACGAGCTGGTGCTCGCCGTGTTCCGCCGGGACCTGCCTGTACGGCATGTCGCCGAATTGCTGCGGCAGCGGCTGGGTAGTTTGGCAGAAGCGCCCGCCGACTGACACTGAGTGCCAGAACGCGGCGCACGAACCCGGGCGAGCGCGCGGTATACTGGGCCGAGGACTTGACACTGAGTGCCTATTATTGGCACCACCCGTACGCAACAGGAGTGAACCGAATGGCGGGAAACCCGGATTTCGATCTGTTCAAGCTGGCGGACTTCCACGATGAGCTGCGTTCGGCCATCCGCGCCCTGTGCGAGAAGGAGATCGCCCCGCACGCCAAGGACGTCGACGAGCACGCCCGGTTCCCCGAGGAAGCCCTCACCGCGCTCAACGCCGCCGGTTTCAACGCCGTCCACGTCCCCGAGGCCTACGGCGGCCAAGGCGCCGATTCCGTGGCCACCTGCATCGTCATCGAAGAGGTCGCCCGCGTCTGCGGCTCCTCCTCGCTGATCCCGGCCGTGAACAAGCTCGGCACCATGGGCATGATCCTCAACGGCTCCGAGGAACTCAAACAGAAGGTGCTCGCCGATATCGTCGCCGGTGAAATGGCCTCCTACGCGCTGTCCGAGCGGGAAGCGGGCTCGGACGCGGGCAGTATGCGCACCCGTGCCCGCCAGGAGGGCGACGACTGGGTCCTCAACGGATCCAAGTGCTGGATCACCAACGGCGGCAAATCGTCCTGGTACACCGTCATGGCCGTCACCGACCCCGACAAGGGCGCCAACGGCATCTCCGCGTTCCTGGTGCACAAGGCCGACGAAGGTTTCGTGGTGGGTCCGCTCGAGCACAAGCTCGGTATCAAGGGTTCCCCGACCGCCGAACTGTACTTCGAGAACTGCAAGGTCCCCGGCGACCGCATCATCGGCGAACCCGGTACCGGCTTCAAAACCGCCCTGCAGACCCTGGACCACACCCGCCCCACCATCGGCGCGCAGGCCGTCGGCCTGGCCCAGGGCGCCCTGGACGCCGCACTGGCCTACACCAAGGACCGCAAACAGTTCGGCAAGTCCATCGCCGACTTCCAGAACACCCAGTTCATGCTGGCCGATATGGCGATGAAGATCGAAGCCGCCCGGCTGATGGTCTACACCTCCGCCGCCCGCGCCGAGCGCGGCGAACCGAACCTCGGCTTCATCTCCGCCGCCGCCAAATGCTTCGCCTCCGATGTGGCGATGGAGGTCACCACGAACGCTGTCCAGCTGTTCGGTGGGGCCGGCTACACCACCGATTTCCCGGTGGAACGGATGATGCGCGACGCCAAGATCACCCAGATCTACGAGGGCACCAACCAGATCCAGCGGGTGGTCATGTCCCGCGCCCTGCTCAAGGGGTAATTCCCCGGATCACGCTGCCCGGCCGGCGGCCTGGGAATCACTCTCAGGCCGTCACCAGGCCGTCGGACGGTGCAGGTCGTCCGAACAACGTCATCGATGGCCCGTCGCGCCCGCTCATGACTGGACGACACCAGGTGCGTGTAGGTGCGCAGGGTGAACCCGGCTCGGCATGCCCGAGGTAGCCAGCGAGCTCCTTCACCGACACCCCCGCGAGACAGCAGCGTCGAGGCGTAGAAGTGGCGAAGCGCGTGCATCCCCTCCGCTCGCTTTCGGTACTCGACCTCGCCCCGCCGGTTCAGGCTCGCGCGGCCAGGAGTTCGGTGGTGAGCCGGGCGAGGCGGCGGGCGTTGCCGGGATCGAGTGAGGGAAGGGAGAGATCCAGGGTGCGGCCGCGGTCCACGGCGGTGAGTGGTGCCGCGGGTGGATTGTCGATGAAATCGTGGAGCGGGCGCACCGATTCGCGCACGGGGCGTGCCGCCACCGCGGCCAGGGCGCGGATCGCGGTCCTGGTGAGAACACCGAGCGGGGAGAGGTCGCCGCTTCTGGTGAAGCCGGGGTGGTAGAGGACGACTTTGATCTTGTCGCCGTGCTCTTCGGCGAATGAGACACCGAGTAGGTCGTTGGCCCGCCCGGCCTGTAACTGGGCGCCGACCACGCTGTAGCCGCGGGAGAAGTGGGGGTCGTCCCAGCGGACAGCGCCCTTCTGCACACCGACACCGGCGATATTGACGATCACCGGTCGGGCCGCGCGTGCCAGCAGGGGAACCAGCCTGTGCGAGAGCAGATACCGGCTGAGGTAGTACAGCGCGAAGGTCTGCTCGAAACCCTCGGCGGTCCGGACGCGTTTCGGTGCCGTGCGGTTCGCGAAGAGCAGAAGTGCGTCCAGGGAGTCGTAGGCGGCGCCGATCTCGGCGACCACACGTTCCACCTCCGTCACCGAACTCAGGTCGGCGCGGACGAAGTGGAGGCGGTCCGCGTCCGCCCCGGCCGCGGCCGTGAGTTCTCTGCCCTTGGCCGGGTTGCTGCCGATCGCGACGACCCGGTCGCCGCGGGCGAGGCGTTCGAGGGCGATCGCGCGACCCATGCCGTCCGTGCCGCCGCTGATAAGAATGGTTCTGGACATCACACCTCCGTGGACCCGACTGCTGTACTCATCCTCGGCAGCGGCCACCGGAAGCGAAAGAAGGCACTTCAATGTCCGATACACACACGGATGTGCCCTCCATCGCCGCCGCCGCGCTTCCCACGCCGGTGCCGCGCGCGGAGCACGAGCTCTGCCCGGTGTCGGGGCTGATGAGCCGTATCGGCGACAGATGGAGCCTGCTGGTGATCGCGCTGCTGGCCGCGCGCCGCTACCGCTACAACGAACTGCACCGTTCGATCGAGGGCATCAGTCAGCGCATGCTGACCCGGACTCTGCGTGCGCTCGAGGACGACGGGCTCGTCGATCGCGTGGTGTACCCGACGGTCCCACCGGCGGTGGAATACGGGCTCACCCCGCTCGGGGAAACACTGCTGGTTCCGCTGTCGGCGCTGGCCGATTGGGCCGTGGACCATGCCGGCGATATCCCCGCCGCGCGCTCGGACCGTACCGACGCACGCACGGCCGGCGCAGCCGGAAAAGAGTGATCGGGGCCCGTCCCGGCCCGACTCGCGGACGCCCGGCCGTGACCGGATCTGTATCATGGGCCCTTGGAGACCACGCCGATAAGTCCCGCGCGGTCGTCGATCGGTTCGAGCGCCTGGACCCCCGGCTCGCCGAGGGGATTCGCAGTCCCGACAGCCGCGGGGCGGACGACGGTCCGACCGGGGAGTACCCGTTGCCCGGCCGTACGGACGTGCCGCGGTTCGAGCCGACCGGGCTCGGTGACGAGCATCACCCGACCCGGTCCGGGCCGCTACTGCGAATTCTTTTGTGGAGTCTGCCCACGCTGGGGGCCGGTGCGGTGCGGAGGGCTTCGAGGAACCGGCGTAGGCAGGTCAGGGTGTCGCGCTCCGGCCGTTGAGTACTCCCTTCCCCTTCGGTGCCGGCGACGGCCGTGGGGCTGTCGTGATCGCGCTCGGGTGCGACATGGGCCTGCCGGATGTCCTGATCTGACATAGATGTGTCGTGGACGCCATCGGCGCGAGAAGAAAGAATCATCTATGTGAAGCGCATCGCCGCCGTCGCATACGACGGATTCCAGCTGCTGGACCTCGCCGGTCCGGCCGATGTCTTCGATGTGGCCAACCAGGTACTCGGGCGGCAGGCTTACGGGGTAGAGATCGTCGGGGTGCACAGCGGGAGGGTCCGGGCCGGTAACGGTGTGGCGCTCTACGCGGTGACGCCCGACGAGCTGCCGCCCGGCCGCATCGACACCGTGGTCGTCGCCGGCGGCACCGCCTTGCTCGAGGACCCGGTCGATCAGGCGGTGGTCGACGCGATCGTGGCACTGGCCACCCGTGCGGACCGGGTGGCCTCCGTGTGCACCGGCGCCTTCGTACTCGCCGCGGCCGGGCTGCTCACGCGCCGGCGGGCGACGACCCACTGGCTCGCCACCGATCGACTCGCCCGGGCCCACCCCGATATCGAGGTCGAGCCGGATGCGATCTACATACGCGACGGCAATATCTGGACATCCGCCGGTGTCACCGCCGGAATCGATCTCGCACTCGCGCTGGTCGCTGCCGACTACGGTCACGATGTCGCCCGCGTGGTCGCCAGCGGACTGGTCGTCTACCTCCAGCGGCCAGGCGGGCAGAGCCAGTTCAGCACGGCGCTGCGCGCGAGACCACCCGCGTCGGAGGCGCTGCGCGAGCTACAGGTCTACATCGATGCCAACCCGGCCGCCGATCTCGGTGTCGCCGCGCTCGCCGAGCGGATCGGGATGAGTCCGCGCCACTTCACCCGTGTCTTCACCGCTCAACTCGGTATCGCACCCGGACGGTACGTCGAACGCAGCAGGGCCGATGCCGCCCGGCGCCTCCTCGAAACCACGGATGCAACGCACGAATGGATTGCCCGCGCTTCCGGTATCGGATCGCCCGAGAGCTTGTACCGGGTCTTCCGCCGACGCTGGTCTGTCTCACCCGGCACCTATCGCCGCATGTTCCACACCCCTGCCCACAACCCCCCGCACGAAAGTCACTGAGGAAAATGCACGTTGCCATTCCGATCTACCCGACCTACACAGCTCTCGACATAGTCGGCCCCTATACGGTTCTGGCTTTCGCGCCGGGATGGCAGGTCTCCTTCGTGGCGGCCACCGAAGGGCCGGTGCTCGACGACCGCGGTTCCCTGTCCCTTGTCGTCACGGCAACCTACGACGAGGTCACGCAACCCGATATCGTGCTCGTCCCCGGGGGCAACGGGACCGCGCAGGCGCTGGGGGACCCTCTCCTCCTCGACTGGCTCCGGACCGTCCACGAGCACACCGCCTGGACCACGTCGGTCTGCTCCGGCTCCCTGATCCTCGGGGCCGCGGGGCTCCTCGAGGGGCTACCGGCCTCCTGCCACTGGGGCTGGCGGGACCTGCTGCGGTCGTTCGGCGCCGTTCCATCCGACGAGCGCGTCACGGTCAACGCCGAACATCGCATCGCCACCGCCGCCGGAGTGTCCGCCGGAATCGATATGGCGCTGTCCCTCCTCGGCCGCACCGCCGGCGACGACACCGCTCGCGCGGTACAACTCGCCATCGAATACGACCCACAACCACCGTACGATTCGGGCTCCGCCGCCACCGCGACCGAAGCGTTGCGCGCGGCCGCTCTGGCCCTCATCTGAGCCGAGCCGCGACAGGCGGAAACGGGAGAACCGGGTATGTCCGGTGCGGGCCCATCACCCAGAAGTTCGAGGTCTGTCGTCGCGTCTTCCGCTCTGGGGAAGGCGCGGCGATCAGGGAGTTGCCCTCCCGTTACGCTCATACGCCGATATCCGGCCGATGGCCCGGTCTTCTCGAGGGGGCGGAAATTCCGGAGGTGGATTGAAGAAGATGTTGCCCTGCTGATCATGCGACGGGCACCGATAATCGCGCTGTTGCTTCTTCCAGGTTTTCTCCTCCTGTACATCGGTGTGGCAGGCCAGAATGATCTGCATTCCCCCAACTATCGACACCGCTCGGCGCATTGCGGGCCACCGTCACGAGCTGCGTCCGGGTGGGCCGAGGCTACGGCCGCCGTAACCGGTGTGCCTGTGAACCGATATCGGCATCGCCCGACTCGAGGGGCCGGTGCGGAGGGCCTCGAGGACCCCGCGCAGTGAGGCCAGGGTATCCGGCAAGGCGTCGGAGCCGGGGGAGGTGGCGAGCCAGAGGGCGGCTTCGTTCATGGCGCCGGACAGCAGGTGGGCGAGCGGGGGTATGGGCTGGGGCGGGAGGACGCCCGCGGTGATCAGAGCGGTGAGAGCTTCTTCGAGGTGGCGGGCGGAGGCGGATTCGTCCATGGCGCGCCACTCCTGCCAGCCGAGGACCGCGGGGCCGTCGATGAGCATGATGCGCTGGATCTCGGGGGTGGTGCAGGTGGTCAGGAAGGTTTCGCAGCCGGTGACGAGCTGGGTCCAGAGGTCCGATTCGCTGTCGGCGGCGGCGGCGACGCGGGCGCCGACCTCGGATTGCACATCTTCCAGGACTGCGCGGAACAGGGTGAGTTTGCTGTCGAAGTTGTGGTAGAGCGCACCCTTGGTGACGCCCGCTGCGGCGACGATCTCCGAAAGGCCTACAGCGGCATAACCTTTGGTGGCGAAGAGCGCCCGGCTGTGGTGCAGCAGAGCGGCGCGGGTCTGTTCCCGTTGCTGGGTGCGCAGCGATCCGGCCATGACGAACCTTCCATTGACATACCGATGGTATGCGACCTAGCCTAGTTCGCATACCGTCGGTATGCGAAATTCGGCGCGAAAGAGGCAGGTATGGCACTCGGCAGCTTCTACCCGGTCATCGGCACCCCGCGGATCGCGCAGACGCGCGATTTCTACACCCGCTGGTTCGGCTTCGAGATCACCTTCGCGGCGGACTGGTACGTCAGCCTGCGGCGGACCGAAGGCGAGCGGCACCACGAGCTCGCGCTGCTCGACCCCACCCACCCCACCGTCCCCGCGGGCTACCGCAAACCGGTCCAGGGCCTACTGCTGAACTTCGAGGTCGACGATGTCGACGCCGAATGGGAGCGGCTGGTCGTGCGCGGTGGGTTGCGGGCCGAACTCGATATCCGCTCGGAGGATTTCGGGCAGCGGCATTTCATCATCGCGGATCCCAGCGGCGTGCTGATCGATATCATCACCGAGATACCGCCCACCGGCGAATACGGCGGACAGTTCGCCGCCGGATCCGCGGTGGTATGACGCTCAGTCCCCGTCGCCGCCCGGGCGCGGCTCGGTAGAACCGGTTCGTCGGAAGAGCAGGGGTGGGGGAAAGTTTCTGGATACGATCCGCGTGCCGGACCACAGGCACACGGTGTGACTGTCGCGCAAGTGTTCGCTGACGAGGCCGTCCACGACGGTGACATTGCGGACGGGGCACAGCCCGGGGCAGCCGATGGTGGTGATCGCACCGGCGCTGTCGCGGTGGACGGCGCCGCGCAGTTGACGTGAGCTGATCCAGGGCCGGTGGCCGAGCGGGCAGACGGCGTACTCGGTGACCTTCATCCCCGCCCAGGGGCATTCACCTGGGACATTGCGCCAGTGTTCGGCCACTCTGCCGTCCAGCACGGTCGTCCCGTGTAGGCAGTACAGGGTTTCCGGACAGCGGAACCGGCCGGGATTGGTCGAGGTGGCGAGCATTCCGAGGTGGATCCAGGGCTCGATCCGGCAATCGCAGGCAGAACAAGCTGACTGTGGCATGCGGTGTGGTTCGGCCCGCGGGTGTTGCCGGATGGGCGCACAATGGGTCGGATGACATCCGGTGCGCGTCAGCAGTTGAACGACCCGGCCGGGCTCCGGTCACGACTGCGGCACGTCTATTGGATCGGTGGGGGGAGTGGAGCCGGTAAGTCGGCCGTCACGACCGCTGTCGCCGCGCGGCACGGTCTGCGGGTGTACCCGACCGATGACGCCATGGCCGATCACGCGGCCCGCGGCACGCCCGGTGACATGCCGTATCTGGCGGAGTTCCGGACCATGAGCATGGACGAGCGCTGGGTGCACCGGACTCCGGAGACGATGTTCGAGACGTTCCACTGGTTCCGGGGCGAAGGTTTCGGTGCGATCGTCGACGACCTGCTGGATATCCGCGAACGCACTGTTGCCGAAGGGTTCCGCTTGCTCCCTCGCCTGGTCGCGCCGCTGCTTGCCGAACCCGCCCGGGCGATCTGGCTGCTACCGTCACCCCTGTTCCGCCGCAAGGTCTTCGCCGGCCGCGGCTGGGAGATCCCGCGCCGGACCGGCGACCCCGCCCGCGCGCAGCGCAATCTGCTGCGGCGCGACGAAATGTTCACCGACCATGTGCGCGCGGAAGCGGCGCGGCTCGGGTTGCCCGTGCTCGAGGTCGATGGATCGATGACGGAGCAGGAAACGGCGGACCACGTGGGACGTGTCTTCGGCTTCTGATTTTCCGAGACGCGGTCAGATCCGGCCGAGATCGATCTTCACGGGGAACGGAGCAGCGGCTTCGACGACTCCGGTGAACATCTCGCCGGATCGATAGGACCCGGTCGCCGGATCGAGGATGTAGGTGTAGACCAGCGGGATTCCGGTGGCGGCCTGTTCGATCCGCCAGTAGAACGCGATACCGGCCCGGGCGTACTGCTCCACCTTCACTATGCGGTCGGTGGTCTCGGAGCCGGGCGAGACAACTTCGGCCACCAGGAGCACATGCTCGGGGCGGGTCGGCGTGATATCGATTGTGTCCGCGCGGTACACCACCACATCAGGGCGTCGATTGTTGAGGGGTACGTCCTGGAGCCGGACATCGAAATCGGTATCGGCGTTCCAATCGGGCCCGGCCGCGGCGTCCAGTGCGTTCGCCAGGATCCGGGCCAGGCGGTTGTGCCGCTTGGACGCGCTCGGACTCACGGCGACCATCCCGTCCACGATCTCGATCCCCGCACACTGCTCCTCGCTCCAGGAGTCGTACTCCTCGGAGGTTATCTGCTCGTGCATCCATGCGGGGGCTACCGTCTCGGTGGTCATGACGCTCCTCCCGGACACTGTCGGGCGGGTCCGATCCCGCTCACCGGATTCTACTTCGGATGCCGCGTCACGAGCTGCTCGTCCCGGTGTCACGAGCAGCGAAAACGCCGCCCACCACCGCGGTGGCCGAGCGTGGCGACGGCCGGGGGCAGCGGGGGCGCGGATCCCGGGTCCGGCCGGTCGCGGGTCGCTTCGGTGGATCGCGCCGTCCTCGTGGATCATGTACGCCGTGAGCGATACCGATCTTGTGGACGTGACCATCAGCGGACCCGACGAAGAGTGGCTGGCGGAGTTCACCCACCGGCTCGTCACGGATCGGTTGGCGGCGTGCGGGAACATCTTCCCGGACGTGCGATCGATCTACCGGTGGGAGGGCGCGGTGGAGGACGCCGCCGAGGCCGTTGTCGTGCTGCACACCCGGGCCTCGCTGGTGCCCGCGATCGTCGAACGCGCCAACGCCGAGCACCCCGACGAGGTCCCCCAGGTCGTCGCGGTTCCGGTGGCCGCAGTGAACCCCGCCTACGGTCGGTGGATCCTGGACGAGACCGCGAGCTGAACACCGGCGCCACCGCGTCCGG
>NZ_JBEXLL010000104.1:0-16327 GCF_040609955.1 Nocardia sp. NPDC004568 | reverse complement strand
GACCGAGGTCGGCCGTGCGGTCGTGGTCGCCACGCCCGGCGGCGCGAGGCCGCCCGCGCGGGTGTTCGGTCAGCAGGCGACGGGCGCGGGCTCACCGCGCACCCGGCCCTCGAGCCATGCCAGCATCGCGGGTGTCCCGGCCGCCGCCGCGGTCAGATGTTCGAACGAGGGGACCAGCAGCGTCTGCAAGCGGACCCCCGCCGCGCACCAGCGGCGGTTGGTGTTGTCGATGGCGTCGACCGGAACCAGCGGGTCGGTCGGCGAATGCCATTCGAATATGGGGATCGCCGGAACGGGGCCGTAGAGTTCCACGCTGTTCTCCGCCACGACGGACCAGGCATCGGGCTGGTCGAAGACGGCGGGCCCGGTCGCGTACTCGTGTGCGCTGCCCCCGGCGCCGATGGCGAGGATGTCGTTGGTGCAGCGGTTGGCCAGTGCGTCACGCATCGCCAGACCACGCTGATTGAGATTCGAACTGACCGGGACCCGGTCCGGGTATTCCCGCTCGAGGCCGATGGCCGCCGCCATCGCCAGCCCGAACGCCGGGTGGGGGTTGAAGCCCAAGCCCTTCGCCATCGAGACCAGGTTCATCGGGGCGCCGCCGATGGCCGCGCCCGCGAGCCGCAACTCGGGCGCGTAGGTCGGTTGCAGGGTGGCCGCCCACGCCGTCGCGAGGGCGCCGCCGGAATAGCCGGCCAGTACCGCGGGGCTGTCCGCGACGGCCAGTTCGCGCACTTGCTTCGCCGCCCGGACACTGTCCAATGTGATCTGGCCGCCCAGGCGCCCGGCCCCGAGCGCGAACCGCGGCCCGAGATGATCCGGCAGCGCTACACTCCAGCCCCGCTGCAGCAGCCCGCCCAATACCGGCATGATCGTCGACAGATTCAGGTCGGCATCGTAGAGCCGGTGTGATACCGCGCAGCCGGTGCCGAGCGAATTGATGAAATGTTGATACGACAGCAGCGGTGCGCCGGGTCGATGGTCCGCGGGAGTGGCGATCGTGGTGGTCGCCGCGATCGGCGTGCCGCGCGAATCGGTGGAGCGGAACTTGATCAGCCGCACCGTGGCGCCGGGAAAGACGGCCACCGGCGGCAGGACCCGCACGCCGAGCACGTCACCCGGCCGGTGCGCCGCCAGATCGGCAGGGGCGGCGTAGAACTGGTCGGGATCCGGGAGTGGATAGATCGGCTCGGCGGTTGCCGGTGCCACCACAAGTAGGGCGCATGTCAGACCGCCGAGTGCACCCAGAATACGAAGAAGGGAACGAGTCACGATCTCAGCCTCCAGAAAGGGGAAAGGTTCGCCGCAATTGCCGATGAGCAGCTGGAACAGATCGCTTCGGGGAGCAAGTTATCACGAAGTGCCGAGGCAGGACCGTATTGCTCGAAAGAAGTGTTCGGGTACGAAGGGCGCGGGTTTCCGGGCCCGATACCCCGCCGGTTGCTGTGCACTCGCACGGCGGATCTCCGCCTGCCAGCGGGCGCGGCAACCATTGCGTGGCCTATGGTCTGCCGGGCCCGGGCGGAACTCGGTGCCGGCCACGGCGGGGCCGCCACCGAGCGGGAGGTCATCTCCGAACCGGTCCGCGGGATCGCGGAGAGCCGAGGTCCGGGCAGCGGCCGCGGTGCGCGCACCGATCGCGCGGGGTCGCGGGGCCCGGTCCGCGGTGGGAGGAGCGGGACGGGAAATGCGCGGTGCCCGCTAGTCGCCGCGAGCCGGACGGCCCGCCGCCACCCATTTCTGGTGGCGTTTGACGGTGCGGTCGAAGATCCAGGAGATCTCTTTTCCGGTACGCCGTTCGAAGGCGAGCTCGCTCATATGCGTGGGTTCGTGGAAAGCCGTCCACATCGGGGAATCGATGACGCACAGAGGATCCGGGCGCTCGGGTGGGTTCGGTGGCAGGAGCGCCCAGCGTCCCTCCAGTGCGCGGCGAAAGGTCTCACCGATGAAGTAGATGAATCGCACACCGAGCTCGAGGTTCTCCTCCGCGACCATCTCGTCGAAGTGCGAATAGCGGCGCAGCATCTCGTGTTCCGCTATCACCAGCCCTTCGGGGGTCCAGAGGTGGCCGTCCAGTCCGGGAACATCGACTTCGGCGAACTCGTTCTCCATGGTTTCCTGTTGCGCCTGTACCCACGCACGAAAGAGCTCGTCGTTTTGAATCTGCTGGTATTCGGGTGTGTCCCGGACCGTTGTCGGTTCACCTGTCGTGGGCATCGCTTCTCCATTTCCGCGTTGCTGCGAGCATATTTCATGATCGATTGCGCGGCGAAGCGTTGATGAGAATCGGCTGACACGGTACCGGTCTCCGGAAACCCGCACAGCGAATTCCTGGAAACCGGACCGGTGCACTACCGGCGCTGCGCGAGCCTCGCTCGGCGGCGGCCCGCCGAGCGGCGGGACACACTCGGGATGGTCGGGCATATCCCGTTCAGTCGGCCCGGCGGCTCGGCGCGGCCGGACACGGCGCGCCGAGCGGGGAGCGCTCAGGTGGTCGCCGTCAGCAGGTCGGCCAGTCGGCGGTAGTCGACCTCCTGTCCTTCGGTGAAAGTCGCGGCTTTGCGTTCACCGTTGCCCAGGGACCGCAGGAAACCCTTCTCCTCCGGGATGCCGGCGGCATTGAAGACCATGAACGACACCTTGTCCTTGGCGACGGCGATCACGGCGACATGGTTGCCGTCTATGAGGTAGTGAGGTTTGCCGTACTGGAGACGTTCCTCGACACCGGGCAAGGTGTCGAAGACGAGCCGGCGAAGCTTCTCGCACAGCGCTGCCTGCCACGGCCGGGTGCCGGCGATGTACTCGGTGACTTTCTCGTCCATGACGATGTCCTTTCGTTCTCTGCTTCCGCTAGAAGGGTTCGGCGATCAGAAAGCCGCGGTGATCGGTGCCCAGTCCCGGATCTCGTGGTACCGGCGCAGTTCGGCCAAACCACTGAGCATGCCGAGCCAGGCGGGATAGGGCGGGTTGTCCTGGTCGAAGCCGCTCGAGACCAGAGTGAGGCGGGTCCTGCCCTCGGAGCCGGCGAGTTCCCAGGTGCTGATACCGCCCGGACCCCAATCGATCCCGACCCGTTCCCCGGGTGTCAGCTCGACGATGCGGGCGGGAGCAGGATCGGCATCCAGACCGCCCAGGGCGAATCGGCCGTCGATACGCGGTTCGATCTCGACCGGGTACCCGAACCACTGTGACACCTTCTCCGAGGAGATCAAGGAGTCGTAGACCGCCGTCGGCGCGGCGTCGATCTCGACGGTCGCGCTCAGGTCGCCGCCGGTGAAGTCGGCGCGGGCGGTGAGCGGGCGCCCGTCCAGGAAGTCGACCAGATTGGCCAGCGACAACGCCCAGAACGATTGCAGTACACCACGAATGGTGGCGCCCGTGATGACATCGGCGAAGTCGAAATGACTCTGGGTGACGGTGATGCGCGTCTCGTCGTTCTCGACGCCGACGGATATCTCCGTGGTGGTCCACTCGCCGTCGAGCAGCCAGGACAAATGGATGGAACTGTCGGTGCAGCCGACGACCTTCTGATGGGGCGCGTCGCCTTCCGGAACGGAAGGACCCCAGAATTCGTATCGCCGCGGCAGGTCGATATCGGCCTTCTCGGCGAACCATGTCGTCACCGCCTGCGGGTCGGTGAGTGCCTCGAACGCGGCGGCCGGCGACGCGCCGGTCCGGACCGTGATGATGAGTGGTTCGGTCATGATCGATCCTTCTCGAAGGGGTAGCACGCGACGGCGAGTTTGAAGGACTCACCGTCGCTGCCGCCGTATTTGGTGAACAGTGTGTGCAGGGCGGTCTGAAGTTCGGTGAGGAATTCGGCGCGCTGCTCCGGGCGCAGCGCGATCCGCCCGGAAATCCCCAGTGACGGCAGATCCGGATGGGTCAGGTCGATATCCGCGACGTCTCGCTGCACCTCCTCGGTGAGATCGAGGAGGTGTCCCAAACTCATCGCGTCGCTCGACCGGCGAGTGCCGATGTGCCCGACGAGGCGCGGCGAGAGCCAATAGGACCGGCCGGCTGCCTGATACACGCCTTCACGCAGGTTGCGTATCGTGCGCTCGGCGATCTGCCGGACCAGTCCCTGCTCCACCAGTCGTTTGACGTGATAGTTGACCCGCTGCGGGGACTGCTCGAGAAGCCGGGCCACATCGGCGCAGGTCGCGGGCTCGGCCAGGGCACGGACGATCTCGATCCGCTGCGGTTTGAGCAGGACTTCCGCTTGCTCGACCGAGTCGAGATAGACAACTTCCCTCACAAAAAAAGATTTTTACATACAAACATGGCTTTGTGAAGACACGGTGGAACGCGGCGCCGCGAGAGACGACAGCGGCTGTACCGGCGGGGTGCGGTGCACCAGATCGGAGCGGGCTGCCTCGAAATCGCCGCGGGCGCGGAGCGGGCGATGCGACGGCGTTCGCGGCGGGTGAGGTGTTCGGCTGCCGCACTCTGCCCGATGAAATAATTCCGCACGAACAGGAAGGGGAGTCATGGTGCAACCGGACGGCGGCGCGCACGCGCGGGCACACCCGTCATCCCACCGTGGGCCGCATCGCCGCGATTCTGGAGAGCGCGACGTATGAGCGATACCGCCCGCGCCACCGCGGCCGGGCCGGTGGCGGTCCTCCCCGACGGGACAGCCCTCGCGTGCCAGGTGAGCGGACCGGCCACCGCTCCGCCGCTCCTGCTCCTCCCGGGGCAGGCCAACTCGCACCGGTGGTGGGACGGTGTCCGGCCCGGCCTGGCCCGGCACTTCCGGACGATCACCTTCGACTACCGGGGGACGGGCGACACCGCGGCCGACGATACGGACGCCGCCGACTGGACCACTCGGCTCTTCGCCGCCGACGCCGCCGCGGTGCTGGATGCGCTGGGCTGCCCGTCCGTTCATGTCTATGCCACCTCGATGGGCGGCCGGATCGCGCAGTGGCTCGCGGCGCGGCATCCGGAGCGGGTACAACGCCTGGCCTTGGCCTGTACCTCCCCGGGCGGGCGCCTGGCCCGGGAGCGGGGCCCCGAGATACGCCGCCTGCTGGCCGACCCGGACCCGCGCCGGAGACGCGCGGTGTTGCTGGAACTGATGTACACCCCCGCCTGGTCGGCCGCGCCGCCGCGCCGGTCGACCCTGCTGGGTGATCCGCGCATGACCGCGCGGGCGGCGCGTGGGCATCTGCGTGCCAGCAACCGGCACGACGCGTCCGCGGTACTGGGCGAGATCCGCGCACAGACCTTGATACTCCACGGCAGCGAGGACCGTATGGTGCCGGCTCGGAACGCGGAGCTGCTCGCCGCGGCCGTTCCGGATGCCGCCGTCGAGATCTTTTCCGGCGGCAGGCACGGCTTCTTCGACGAGTTCCCGGCCGTCGGGGATCGCGTCACGGAGTTTCTGCTGCTGGGGCGCTGAATTCGTTCGGCTCGGGTGGCCGATACGCCGGCGTCCGTGGGCCGCTCAGCCGCCTCGCTCGTACAGCGCCCGAACGGTATCGACCGTATCGGCCTCGGCCGGGGACTTGTCGTCGCGGTAGCGCACGACGCGGGCGAATCGGAGCGCCAGCCCGCCGGGGTAGCGGGTCGACCCCTGCACTCCGTCGAAAGCGATCTCGACGACCTGTTCGGGCCGCAGTCGCACGACGTACCCTTCGGTGGAGCCGTCGGCGAGTTCGGTGAAGCGCCTGGTCTGCCACTCCAGCATGGCGTCGGTCATTCCTTTGAACGTCTTACCCAGCATCACGAAGCCGCCGGTGGCCGGATCCCGGGCGCCCAGGTGGATATTGGACAGCGTCCCGGTGCGCCGGCCGGAACCCCACTCGACCGCGAGGACCACGAGGTCCAGCGTGTGTACGGGTTTGACCTTGAGCCAGCCGGCGCCGCGGCGGCCGGCCTCGTACGGCGCCGAGGGCGATTTCGCCATCACCCCTTCGTGCCCGGCGGCCAGCGTGCGGTCCAGGAACCGCTGGGCCGCCTCGGCGTCGGCGGTCACCAGACGGTCGACGCGCTGGGCGCCGGGAACGAGTGCGTCCAGAGCGGCGAGCCTGTCGCGGGTGGGCAGGTCGAGCAGGTCTCTGCCGTCCAGATGCAGCAGGTCGAAGTAGAACACCGACAACGGTTCGAGATCGTCCGGACGCTTGCGCCCGAACCGGGCGGCCGTGACCTGGAATCGATGCGGCCGACCATCGGGTCGTAACGCGATGGCCTCGGCGTCGGCGATCAGATCGCCGGCGGGCAACGCGAGGGTGGCCGCGACGACCTCGGGAAGCCGGTCGGTGACCTCGTCGAGGCTGCGGGTATAGATCGAGACCGCCGGTCCGGCACGATGGATCTGCACCCGGGCGCCGTCCAGCTTGGCTTCGAGCACGGCCGTACCACCGAGTCGCTGGAGCGCGTCGGTGACCCCGGTCGCGGTCTGGGCGAGCATCGGCCCGACCGGCTGCCCCGCGCGCAGCCGGAACTCCGCCAGCGCCGGGCGGCCCCCGGTGAGAGCCGCGGCCGCGACGGTGGGCAGGGCACCGGTCAGCATGGCCGCCCGCCGGACCTCGCCGGCCGGTATACCGGCCGCTTCGGCGATCGCGTCGGACATCACTCCCGCCAGCGCGCCCTGGCGCAACTCACCGCTGAGCAGCCGACGCAGGAATATCTGCTCGGCACCGGAGGCTGTTTCGAACAGATCGTGCACGAGTTCGGCGCGCACGGTCCGGGAGCCCTTCCCGGCGACCGCACCGATCCGGGTGAACCGCGCGTCGACGTCGCCGACAGTGAGTGTCGGAGTCGCGGCGGGCGGCGGCAGCGACCGCAGGGCCGCCCAGCCCACCCCGATCTGGCGCTGCGGCAATTCACCGGAGAGCCAGGATGCCGTCACCGCCACCAGGCGCGCGTCCTCGTGCGCCGCGCTGCGACTCAGCAGCGCGGCGAGACGCGCGATCTTGGCTCGTCGCGCCGACGCCGACGCGATATCGGCGGACGCGGCGGCGACCTCGGCTAACAGCACGCCGACAGCCTGGCATGCGCACCGGCGCCGGGCAATCGGCGCGACCGTCGACGCACTACGACCGGCCGGGTCCACCCGGCTGGGCCCCACCGTCCGGGCCGGCCGCCGGCGGTTCTCCTTCGGCGATCTGCTGGGCGGTGGCGTAGGCGAGGTGCAGGAAGTCGGCGCCCGCCAGGGCGGCCGTCGCCTCGGTCACCGTTCGAGTGACGCGCGGGGCGAAAACGTGCCCGATGGTCAGGGCGGTGATGAGCCAGACATCGAAGCAGAAGGGGCAACTGAGCAGCTCTCCGAGGCTGCGGCCGACGCCGTCGTCGGCCCGGGGCCGCTCCATGACTTCTCCGGGGCCGCCGTCGTCGCCGGTGGGCCACGTGAACGGGGCACGTACCGGAGCGGTGACGGTGCCCTTCGTCATCAGCCGGGAGAGTTTGTGTGCGGCGAGGGCCGTGACGACCAGCTCGCGCGTGCTCATCGAGTCCGGGAGTCGACGGCCGGTGAGACCGCCCAGCAATGTCACGGCGCCCACCGACCCGGCATAGGCCAGGATCGTGGCGGTGTAGCCGCCGAGCGGACGAGGGTCGCTGTGCTCGGCCGCACCACGACCGGCGATCGATCGCACTGTCCATACCTCCTCGTAGCTTCCTACCGTCGGCGCCTACCCCGGTCATGGCTGGGCAAACGCGACCGACCGGCCCGGCACGTATTCACCGGACGGACGGCGAGCAGGGCCGGTGGGCGTCGGACATCGCGCCGGCGGTACACGGCCGCACGGTTGTCTCGCCGATTCCCGGGGTCGTGCCGGTTGCGTCCCTCCGCGGACGCCCGTGCGTTGTCGCCGGTGTTCTCGCCGGAACCCGTGTCGTATTCCGGTCGGCGACCGTGTGAGCGGATACCGGGATCACGGACGGCCGGAGAGGTCTCGGTCCGGCATTGTGCGGAACACGGTGGGACGGATGATCTTGTTGTGAGTGTCCATCAATTTCACGGTTCGGGGACGGACGGGGAGAATCGACTGTCGATACTGTTGGAAAATGTGTTGATTCGAGGGTGAGGGTCGTGAAGCCGCGTCTGGCAATCCTGGTGACTGTGCTCATGAGTTCCGCGTGGTTGGGCGGGCCGGCGTACGCGGATCCACCGGACGGCCCGGAGGTCTCCGATCCGTCACCGTTGCAGCAGTGGATCGACGGCACGGTTCCGGCGCCGCCGCAATTCGTGGGTGACGAGCCCGGATTGTCGCTGTGGCGCGGCGTGTTGCCGACGGGGACCGGAGATCCGATCTTCGATACCTGGCCCGCCGACCTCGCGACCTACTCGCCTGGCCAGATCATCGAGAGTCGCGACGTCACGGCGACGACCGCCGCGCGAACGGCAACGCCCATCGCGCGGGCGACGCTGTTGAAGTTCCGGTCCACGTCCGCCTCGGGTGGCCCGTCCTTCGGCACCGCGACACTGATCGTCCCGGCGGCCGGGTGGGCCGGACCCGGGCCCCGGCCGGTGGAGGTGAACGCGATGCCGATCAATTCGCTCGGGTCGCACTGCACCCCCGGCTTCCAGTTCTCGCACGACCTGCTGGATCGTCCGAATACCGATCTCCCGGTGTTCCTGCCGTCGGTCTGGTTGGCACTGAGCAAGGGACACGCGGTCCTCATGCCGGATCACGAGGGTCCGCTGATGGCGTACGCCGAACCCAATACCGCCGCGCACGTGATGCTGGATGCCGTCCGCGCGGTCCGTGCCCACGCGCCGGACGAATTCGCGGGCAGCCGATATGTGGCCATCGGTTATTCCGGTGGTGCGATCGCCTCCTACGCGGCGGCCATGTTGCTCGACGAATACGCGCCGGACCTGCGAGATGTTCTCATCGGCGCGGCGGCCGGTGGCCTGGTCACCGACAATTCGAATGTGGCCCACCAGTTCAACGGCAATATCTCCTCGGGGATCCTGTTGACGGTGGCGCTGGCGGTCTCGCGCGAACACCCCGAGATCCTGCGCTATATGAACAATCTCGGGCAATGGGTGGCGACCTCGCCGCTGCGCGATATCTGCGGTGACGCGTCCGGGCCGCTCGGCGTGGTCGGTATTCCGATCGACGTCGCGGCGAATACCGCCGACGCGCTCGACACTCCGTTCGCCGCGAAGATGTTCGAGCGACTGGACCTGACCGGACGGACATCGGCCGTGCCGTTGTTCGTCTACCACGGCCTGCACGATCCGTGGATTCCGCTCGACGACGCCCAGCACATGTATCAGCAGCAGTGCGGTCGCGGTGTTCCCGGCGTCTTCCGGATCGTGGGTGGCGAGCACCTTCTCGGTTACGTCAGCGGCTACCCGGAACTCAGCGGCTGGATCGACGCGCGTCTGCGCGGCGAACCCGCACCGAACGAGTGCTGAACCCCCGTCGCTCCACGGCCCGGACCGCTGCGCAGCGGTCCGCACCGCGGGTCGTCCGAGCTCCGGTCGAGTCGTTCGGAATGTCACGGCGCCTTCAGCATTCACTCACCGCGGGAACGCCGCGTAGACGCTCGTCCAGCCAGAACACGGCCTCGGGATAGCCGAGGCCCGCCGCGATGACGTGTTCGCCGGGCACACTGCGGTAGACCGCGGTGACACCGAGCGCGCACTGCTCGCGGTAGAGATTGCGCGCGCCTTCGGCCGGGATCCAGAACTCCTGTTCGCCCTGGTAGATGTAGAGCGGCGTCGCCGAGGCCCGCCCGGCCATCCGGGTCACCTCGTAGATATCGTGTGCCAGTGCCGAGCGCAGCGGGTCGGGGATATTCGCGGCGATATCGATCGGCAGCAGCAGCGCACCGGGGAGTGCGAAAACGCTCACGCACTGGTCTTTCATCGGCGAGGTCGCCACCCATTGGGCGAGATGGTTCATCCGGGCCAGGAGCTCGGGCCGCTCGCGGGCGATACCGAAGACGGCCGCCATGAACACGCCGGAGGCCAGATTGCCGTTCATGCTGCGAGCCAGGATCTCGAAATCGGCGGGCACGCCGCCGAGCGCCGCACCGGCCAGTGACGGTGCGAGATCGGGTGCGTAACTCTCGATCAGTTTCACCGCCCCGTGGGTGGCGATCGCGCCGCCGGAATAGCCGGTCATGGCAAACCTGCTCGCGCCGAACTCGTCGGCCCGCCAGCCGCGCACCGCGCGCACCGCGTCGAGAACCGCGTGGCCGGCGACATAGGGCTCGGCGTAGGCCATCAGCGGACCCTCGTGATCCGGAATGAGCACGGCATAGCCCCGCAACGCGGCCAGATGGGTGGTGGGCGGCACGAAATCGGTGAGCGCGCTCTCGAACGAGAGACCGTGTGCCAGTGTATGTCCCGGTGTGCACCGACGGCCGAGAGCGTCGATCGGCAGGTTGTTGACCAGCACCGGCCGCGCCCCGGGCATCGGCGAGCCGGTAGCCGGGATCACCAGCGTGGCGGTGGCGAAGGATGGGCGATCGTGCGCGTCGGTGGTCCGGTACTTGAACAGCACCGCCTGCCGGATCGGCACCACGACCAGCGGCGCGGCCGAAGCGGTGATATCGCGGGTCTCGATCACCGTGCCCGGGGCGAGATCGGCGAGGTTCGCCGGCCACATATCGAACATCGGATCGCCTACCGGCGCGGGCAGCACCGCCGCGCGCAGCGCCGCGAGCCCCGGTGCCATATCGGTCGTCTCCTCCGGCGGCGCCGGCCGGGGCGCCGGAAGGATGGGCGGCGGAATCACCTGGTCGATCCACTGCTGGATACCGGGCAGGATCGCACCGTTCACGTTCGTGAGCGACGGTGAGACGGGCGCCGCGAACGGGAGGCCGGGCGGTACGGGTGGCTCGGCGGCGGCCTGCCCGATCAGCAGCGGCGCGATGGCGAGGAACGCGAGAGTTCCGGCACGCAAACGTTTCATGGCACACGCCCTTGGGTGCGATGTCGATACATCTGGCACCCGGTGCGGGCTCTTGTTCTCCGAAACGTCCCTGTTGTACCAGGACCAGTAACTCAGGTTACGGGACCCGTTGCCCGATACTGCGATACGTCACAGAATCGAGACGACCGGCCACTGATTCGAGACGATCCACCACCCCTGCTCGACGTGGTCGGCCGGGGTCCGTCATGCTGTGCGGTCCGGACGGCCCCCGCGACCGACTCGCCGGGTGATCCGCGACGACTCCGAACACGACCACCGGCCGAGTCGGAGTGTCCACCGGATTCGGTCCCCGCCGGTCACCATGGGCTCGCCTGCCCGGTACGCCGCCGGCTCAGCTCGCGAGTATCTGCGGGGCGAGGATCTTCAGCATCGAATTGGCCCAGCGCATCTGGCGCAGGGTGTCCGGGTGGCAGCGTCGGGCGAGTTCGAGAAGTTCGGTGTCGCCGGTCGCCTGTGCTCCTTGGGCGAGCAACTCCCAGTCGAGAGAGACGCCCGCGGCGACTCGGTGCAGGTGGCGCAGGTCGACGAGCAGGAGCAGCGCCGGCTCGCTGCGGTGGCCGAGCAGGGTGCTGAGGCGTTCCTGAACCGGTGCGGTGCGCGGTGCGGTGCGGGGGGCGCTGTCGAGGTCGAGACCGTAGCGGTGGCCGGCCCGGGCGAGCCGGTGGACGTGGTCGGTGGACCATCCGGCGATATCGCGCGCCACGTGATACACCTCGTGGTCGGCCTTGTGGCGGGCGGCCACGCTGGTGAGTTCGCGGGCGAGTGTGCGCTCGGCGCGGTGCAGCTCCCTGATCGCGAGGTCGAGTTTCACGGCTGTTCTCTCGCGGCGTCGAAGGTTTCGGTGGCGAGGGCCGTCCGGCCGCCGACGGTCGGCGGCAATGCGGCGCCGACGGGGCGGGACGCTGTGGTGGTGGGGGCCGGCGCCGGGCCGGAAGTGCCCGTGGCGAGCACGGTGACGCGGGCGGCCGCGGTTTTGAAGATCGGTTGTTTGGAGGCCGGGTCCCAGTCGGTGACGGTGAGTTCATTGGCGGCGCGGTCGTGCGCGGTACTCGCCACGGTGGTGGCGTCCCAGTAGCCGTAGTGGAAGGGGACGAACAGCACCCCGGGCCGGATGCCGCAGATGCGGGCCTTGGCGCGTAGGGCCCCTCGCGCGGTGCCGATCTCCAGCAGGTCTCTCTCGGTGATACCCACGGCGTGGGCGTCGTCGGGTGAGATCTCCACCCACACCTGCGGTGCGGCCGTCTGGAGTTGGGGCGCCCGCGCGGTTTTGGTGCGGGTGTGGAAGTGGTAGAGAGTGCGGCCGGTGGTGAGGACGAACGGATAGTCGGGGCTCGGGGACTCGTGTGGGGCGAGGTACCCGGCCGCCTTGATGATCGCTTTGCCGGAGGGGTTCATCGCCCGGTATTCGGTGGGTTCGACGGGTGCCCCGGTGACCAGGTCTTTTCCGTAGGCTTCGCAGTAGTCCGGCGCGGCGGAGAACTCGCCGCCGGTGTACAGGCGTTCGGTCCCGTCGGGGTGTTCGGTATTGCAGGGCCATTGGATTCCGCTGCCGCTGCGGAGCCTGTCGTAGCTGATACCGGTGTAGTCGCAGGGGCGCCCGGCGCTGCACTTCTTCCATGCCTCGAACGCGGACTCCGCGTCGTGCCACGGGGGCAGGGGCGCGCCGTCGCGGTCCCGGAAATCCATGCGGCGGGCGTAGTCGAGGAAGATGTCGAGATCGGCTCTGGCCTCTCCCGGGGGCTCGACCGCCTTATCGGACAGGTGCACGGTGCGGTCGGCGTTGGTGAAGGTTCCGGTCTTCTCACCCCAGGTCGCCGCCGGTAGTACGACGTCGGCGAGCGCGGTGGTCTCGGTGTGGAAGATGTCCTGGACGACGACGAACAGGCGTTGCTGGGCCAGGATCGCCCGGATCCGGCCGAGTTCGGGCATGGATACCGCCGGGTTGGTGGCGCTGATCCACAGCATGCGCACCGATCCCTGTTCGGCGTACCGCATCATCTGCATGGCGTGGGTGGGCGGCGCATAATGCGGGATCCGGTCGATATCGATATTCCACAGCTGTGCCAGCTCGGCGATATGGGCGTCGTTGTTCCAGTTCCGGAACCCGGCGAGATCACCGCCGGCACCGCATTCGCGGGTGTTCTGCGCGGTGGGCTGGCCGTTCATCTGCAGTACGCCGCGGCCGGGCTCGCCCAGCATTCCGCGGATCAGATGCAGGTTGTTGACCTGCACGGCGGCCGCGGTGGCCTGATGCGATTGGTAGAAACCCTGCAGCACCGTCGACAGCAAGGCTTCGGCAGTGCCGAGTATCCGGGCCGCGCGCCGGATATCGTCGGCGGATACGCCGCAGATCTCGGCGACCTTCTCGGGCGGGTATTCGGCGACACGGTCACGTAATTCGCCGAAGCCCACGGTGTGCCGCTCGATGTAGGCGTGGTCGATTCGGTCGTTGCCGATGATCTCGTGCAGGAGACCGTTCATCACCGCGACATTGGTACCCGGCAGCGGTGCCAGATGAACGGTGGCGTGCTCGGCGACCTCGGTCGAGCGGGGATCGACGCAGACGATCGCCGGCGGATCCTCGCCGGCGAGGCGATCCAGTATCCGGGCCCACAGCATGGGCTGGGTCT
The DNA here is from genome assembly GCF_040609955.1 of Nocardia sp. NPDC004568. Classification (NCBI taxonomy): domain Bacteria; kingdom Bacillati; phylum Actinomycetota; class Actinomycetes; order Mycobacteriales; family Nocardiaceae; genus Nocardia; species Nocardia sp. NPDC004568. The sequence continues at coordinate 2,799 of NZ_JBEXLL010000104.1, read as the reverse complement.
CTGCCATGTTGTGGCCGAACAGCGCGATCACGTCGGCGTGGTCGATATCGCTGTAGGAGCCGGGCTGTCCGTCGCAGGCGAACGATTCCTTCAGCGCCTCGGCCGCTGTCGCGGTGCACAGACGGGTGTTGCCGTCGACATGATTGGTGCCGATGGCGCCGTGTGCGATGACCCCCAGGGTGTAGTACTCCTCGAGGAACAATTGACCGCTGGTGTAGAAACCGATGGCGCCGGGCCCGTGTTCGGCCAGCAGGTGTTCGCTGTGCTCGACGATGCGGGTCATGGCGGTGTCCCAATCGGTGGCGACCAGTTCGCCGTTCTCGCGGATCAGCGGCCGGGTCAAGCGTTCCGGGGAGGAGTTGGCCTGCCAGCCGAAGAGGTCTTTGGGACCCAGTCGTCCGCGGTTGACCCGGTCCACGGCCCGCCCCCGCACTCCGACCATGCGGCCGTTCACGACCGCGATATCGAAGGCATCGCCGGTGGAGTGCAGAATCGAGGCCGACTGCACCCATTCTTCGACATCCCCGGCCTCGAGGCCTTCACCGAGGTGCGTATCCACCCGCGCCGGCCACTGTCGGCCCGCGCCGTAACGGGGTGCGGGTTCCCCACGGGTCGGCGATTCGATCCTTGGTCACCATGCCCGGCGCTTACCCGCCGTCTCCGCCGGGCAAACGGGGGGCACCGGGAGGGGAACCACCAGCCGTCTGCCCCCGATCAGGACTGATCGGGGGCAGACAGCGGCTTCCTGAAGCCCTCATTGTGTGAGCAGCACCGGCTCAGTGGTGCTTCTCATTCAGGTCGCCCGGTTTCACTCCGGCCAGCAGGACGACCACCGCGGTCAGCACGATCCCCGCGCTGATGATCAGTCCCAGCGACAGGCTGCCGGTCGCGGATTTGATGAAGCCGAGCAGAGACGGCGACGCCGCGGCCGCCAGCGATCCCATCGACGTGACCATCGCGATGCCGGTGGCCGCCGCGCGATCGCTCAGGTAGATCGACGGGATCGAGTAGAACACCGTCGGGCCCGAGTAGTGCGCGGCCGCCATCACCGCGAGCAGGATGATCACCAGCACGACATTGTCGCTGGAGAACGAGAGTGCCAGCATGGCCAGCGCGGCGACGATCCAGCTCGTCGCCGCGTGCCAGCGCCGCTCCAGCGTCCGGTCGGAGTGGCGGCCGACGAGCTGCATCACGATGATGCCGAGCAGCGGCGGGATCGCCGAGAACAGTCCCAGGTTCAGCACATCGCCCACCCCGGCCTCGGCGATGATCCGCGGCGTCCAGAACGACACCGCGTTGGCCGGCGTGTAGGCGCCGCAGGCGCACAGGCCGAGGATCCAGACCTTCGGGTCGCGCAGGGCCAGGAGCAGGCCGCCTTCGTGAGCCGGTGCGGCGGCCTTGCCGAGCCGGTCCGCTTCGAGATCCGCGCGGACGGCCGCCTTCTGTGCCGGGGTGAGCCACGTGGCCTGCTCGGGTTCGTCGACCAGCACGAACATCGCCAGCAGCGCGAGCAGCATCGGCGGGATGCCTTCGAGCAGGAACAGCCACTGCCAGTCCGCCAGGCCCGCGGTCCCGCCGAGGGTGTGCATGATCCAGCCGGAGATGATCGACCCGAGCACCCCGGACACCGGGACGCCGATGAAGAACACGGCGGTCATCCGGGTCCGGCGGCCGGACGGGAACCACCGCGACAGCAGGTAGAGCGCGCCGGGGAAGAACCCGGCCTCCGCCACGCCGAGCAGGAATCGCGCGATATAGAACGTGGTCTCGTCCCGGACGAACATGGTCGCGATCGTCACCACACCCCAGGTGGCCATGATCCGGACGAGGGTTTTGCGGGCGCCGATCCGCGCCAGCAAGGCGTTGCTGGGGACTTCGAAGAGGATGAATCCGACGAAGAACACGGTGATGCCGAGCCCGTAGACGGCCGTGCTGAACCCCAGATCGCGATGCAGGCCCTGCTGCGCGATGCCGACGGCTGGCTGGCCACCGGCGATATCGGCGTGCTCGACGGGACCGGGCGGTTCCACTTCGTCGGCCGGACCAAGGACATCATCCGTGTCGGCGGCGAGAACGTCGCGCCCGCCGATATCGAGGACACCCTGCACCGGCACCCACTGATCCGGCAGGCGGCGGTCGTCGGTGTTCCGGACGCCCGGCTGGTGGAGGTGCCGTTCGCCTTCGTCGTCCTTGCCGGGCACGGCGTCACCGAGGACGGACTGCTCGCCTGGGCGCGCGAGCGCATGGCCGGGTTCAAGGTGCCGCGGCACCTGCGCATCGTCGACGGCTTCGAGGACATCGGGATGACCGCGAGCTCCAAGGTCCCGAAGAACCGGCTCGCCGCCCACGCCCGCACGCTGCTCGAGTAGAGCGGAGCCGACGCGTGACCCGCATCGCGACTCCGGTGACCGAGCTGCTCGGGATCGACCTGCCCGTGGTGCAGGCCGGTATGTCCTGGGCCTCGTCCTGTTCGGCACTGCCACTCGCGGTCAGCAGGGCCGGCGTCCTGGGCGTCGTGGCCGCGGGCCCGATGCGGCTGCCCGACCTCGCACGCACGCTGGACGAGATGGCCGTGGGGACGGACCGGCCGTGGGCGGTGAACCTTCCCCTGTATCGCGCCCGAGCCGACGAGGTGATCGACCTGCTGCTCGAGCGCCGCCCTCCTGTCCTCATCACATCGCAGGGCGGGCCGCGGCGGTACCTCGAGCGCTTCCACCGGGTCGGCACCCGTTGCCTGCACGTCGTCGCGGGGATCGAACACGCCCGGAAGGCCGCCGGCCTCCGCGCCGACGCCCTGGT
>NZ_JBEXLL010000103.1:0-16609 GCF_040609955.1 Nocardia sp. NPDC004568 | reverse complement strand
AAAGCGCCCGCGCCGAAGGCGCAAGTCTCGAGGCCTGAACGGCGGGACCGAGGGGGCCTCGACCCCGCGCGCCGAAGGCGCGCCAAAAAACACAGCACTACGGCACGTAGCGCCGCAACCGTCTCGCCGCGAACTCGCGGAAGTACGACACCTTGTCGTCGGGGACGATGGACGGGAGCAGGAAGTACCAGGCCCGTTCCATGCGCGACGCCATCTGGTCGACCGTTTCCGTGCCGACCGCCACGATGTGGATTCCCGTGGTGAGCCCGTACAGCAGCAGGCCGACGGTCTCCGGGTCGAGGTCGGGGAGCAGGTCGCCCTGGGTGATCGCCCGTTCGGCGAGGATACGGTAGGTCTCGCCCCAGGTCTTGGCGATATTGTCGCCGTTGGCGCCGCGGTAGTCGCCGATCTGGTGGGTCAGTTTGAGCATGGCGCCGACCATCGGATCGTTCATCGACAGGTCGGCCACCACATAGGTGATGCCGATGGCGGCCTCGAGGGCGGGGACCCGGGAGTCGAAGAATCCTTTGCAGGACGCGATGAGGCGTTCGTTGCCCTGGTCGACCACGGCCCGCGCCAGTTCCTCTTTGGACCCGAAGTGAAAATACAGGGCGCCTTTGGTCACGTTGGACTGCGCGATGATCTCGCTGAGGCTCGCATTGGCGTAACCCAAGCGCAGAAAGACATCGGCAGCGCCCGCGAGAACGGAATCGCGAGTGATCTCCGCGCGCGCTTGCCTAGCCATCAGCTCCGCCTGTCATCCCAATAACCAGCCATCCTGAAGTAGACCGACATTGTCGAAGTAGACCGACTTACCGCCCGAACAGCACCCAAAGGATGGGTGAACCGTACCATCCGTGTTCGCTACGTCTCTCGATTCACCGGCCCGTCCGAGTTCGCCGGTAGTTCATCGACGGTTGCCCGAACTGCGCTGCCCGCCCGGGGAGTTCGCCGGCGGCTGCCCGGGCACGGCGGGCCATTCCGAGCTGAGCTGCGGGTCGGCCTCCAGATGGCTCAAACCGTTCCAGCACAGATTGACCAGATGGGCCGCGACAACTTCTTTGGACGGGCTGCGCACATCCAGCCACCAGGTGGCGGTGGTGGCCACCATCCCGACCAATGCCTGCGCGTACAGGCCGGCCAGGCTGACATCGAATCCCCGGCGTTCGAAATCACCGCCGAGCAGATGCGCCACCTGGTTCACCGCTTCGTTGAGCAGACTCGAGTAGCGGCCGTCGGTGGAGGACACCGGCTGATCACGGACCAGGATGCGGAACCCGTCGGTGCGCTGTTCGATATAGGTGAGCAGGGCCAGCGCCACCTGTTCGAGCCGCACTCGCGACCTGTTGTTGGTGAGCGAGGAGGTGATCATGTCCAGCAGCATCGACATCTCCCGGTCGACCACGACCGCGTAGAGCCCCTCTTTACCGCCGAAATGTTCGTAGACGACCGGTTTGGATACCAGCGCGCGTTGCGCGATCTCCTCGATGGATGTGGCGTCGTAGCCGCGCTCGGCGAACAGGGAGCGGCCGATTTCGATCAACTGCTGGCGCCGCTGGGTGCCCGTCATCCGCTGCCTGCCCACCGGGACCTGCTCGGCGGTCTCTGCGGCGTCACCGGCGGCCCGCAACTCCTCGGTTGTTCTCGGTTCTCCCGACGCCACGTTCCCGCCTCCCTGGTTATCGGGGCCGCGGGTGCCGGAGCCGGACCTGCGACCAGAACCATCGAGATCAACTGTCCCAGACCCGTGGCAGCCCGAGTCACCCGGGCGGCGCCGGGGCCGCTGGCGTGTCGTCACCACCACGGTTCGACGTATCCCGGGGTGGCATGCGAGTATCGTTCCCGTGCCGGGGCACAGCGGCGGGTTTCGGGTACCTGCCGGTGTGACAGTCCGCCGTAGTGTAATGGCAGCACCTCTGATTTTGGTTCAGATAGTTCAGGTTCGAGTCCTGGCGGCGGAGCAGCTCGCGTGCACGATGACCATCGTCGGCCCGAGGGAGATACATGCAGGAACAGACCGCCGTCATCGTGCTAGCCGCAGGTGCCGGTACGAGAATGCGGTCGAAGACGCCCAAGGTGCTGCACCCGCTCGCCGGGCGCAGCATGCTGGCGCACGCGCTGTACGCCGCCCACGCCATCGACCCGCACCATCTGGTGACGGTGGTGGGGCACGACCGCGAGCAGGTCGGGGCGGCGGCGGCCGCGGTGGCCACCGAGCTCGCCCGGGAAATCGTGCCGGTGGTGCAGGAGCGGCAGCTCGGTACCGGCCACGCCGTCCAGGTGGGGCTCACCGGGCTGCCCGCCGACTTCTCCGGCGATGTCATCGTCACGTCCGGGGATGTCCCGCTGCTGGACGGGCACACCCTCGCCGCGCTGCTCGACGAGCACCGCAGCTATGCCGAGCGCCCTGCTGTCACGGTCCTCACCTTCGTCCCCGACGACCCCAACGGCTACGGCCGGATCGTGCGCGACGCCGACGGCGAGGTCGCCGAGATCGTCGAACACGCCGACGCGACTCCGGAGCAGGCCGCGATCCGCGAGGTCAATTCCGGCGTGTACGCCTTCGACGCCGCGGTGCTGCGCACCATGCTGGGCCGGCTGTCCACCGCCAACGCCCAGCACGAGCTGTATCTGACCGATGTCCTGAGACTCGCCCGCGAGGCCGGCTATCCCGTGCAGGGCGCCCGGCTGGTCGATTCGGCCAAGGTCACCGGCGTCAACGACCGCGTACAGCTGGCCGCCGCGGCCCATACGCTCAACCGCTACATCCTGGAGCGCCATATGCGCGCCGGGGTCACCATCATGGATCCCGCCACCACCTGGATCGATACCGATGTCCGGATCGGCCGCGACACCGTGGTGCGCCCGGGGGTGCAGCTGCTGGGCACCACGGTGATCGGCGAGGACGCCGAGATCGGCCCGGACTCCACCCTCACCAATACGGTGGTCGGCGACGGCGCCCGGGTGATCCGCACCCACGGCGACGCCGCGACGATCGCCGCGCGGGCGACGGTCGGGCCGTTCAGTTACCTGCGTCCGGGCACGGTGCTGGGCGAGTCCGGCAAGATCGGCGCCTTCGTGGAGACCAAGAACGTCGAGATCGGCCGGCACACCAAGGTCCCGCACCTGACCTATATCGGGGACGCCACCATCGGCGAGCACAGCAACATCGGAGCATCCAGTGTGTTCGTGAACTACGACGGGGTGCGCAAGCACCGCACCGTCGTGGGATCCCACGTGCGTACCGGCAGCGATACGATGTTCATCGCCCCGGTGACCGTGGGTGACGGCGCCTATACGGGGGCAGGTACTGTACTGCGGGAAGACGTTCCACCGGGCGCGTTGGCAGTGTCCGGCGGGGCGCAGCGCAATATCGAGAACTGGGTGCAGCGGAAACGACCGGGAACCGCTGCAGCAGAGGCGGCGGCGAAAGCTCTCGCGGCCGAAGAGACACCAGGTCGGGCAACAAAGCTTAAGGATGGCAACCAGCAGTGACCGCGTCATGGATCGACAACCAGAAGAACCTGATGCTCTTCGCCGGACGGTCGCACCCCGAACTAGCCGAGCAGGTGGCCAAGGAACTCGATGTTCACGTCACCCCGCAGACCGCGCGTGATTTCGCGAACGGGGAGATCTTCGTCCGGTTCGAGGAGTCGGTCCGCGGTTCCGACGCATTCGTCCTGCAGAGTTTCCCGGCGCCGCTGAACCAGTGGCTGATGGAACAGTTGATCATGATCGACGCGCTCAAGCGCGGTTCGGCCAAGCGGATCACCGCCATCCTGCCGTTCTACCCCTACGCCCGCCAGGACAAGAAGCACCGCGGCCGCGAGCCCATCTCGGCCCGCCTGGTCGCCGATCTGCTCAAGACCGCCGGCGCCGACCGCATCGTCACCGTCGATCTGCACACCGACCAGATCCAGGGTTTCTTCGACGGCCCGGTCGACCATATGCACGCGCAGTTGCAGCTCGCCGAGTACGTGCGCACCAACTACAGCCTCGACAACATCACCGTGGTCTCCCCCGACTCCGGCCGTGTCCGGGTGGCGGAGAAGTGGGCGGATTCGCTGGACGGCGCCCCCCTGGCATTCATCCACAAGACCCGTGACCCGCTGGTCCCCAACCAGGTGAAGTCGAACCGGGTGGTCGGCTCCGTCGAGGGCCGCACCTGCATCCTCATCGACGACATGATCGACACCGGTGGCACCATCGCCGGCGCGGTGAACGTCCTGCGTGAGGCCGGCGCCGGCGATGTTGTCATCGCGGCCACCCACGGTGTGCTGAGCGCTCCGGCCGCCGAACGGCTCGCGTCCTGCGGTGCCCGGGAGGTCGTGGTGACCAACACCCTGCCGATCACCGAGGACAAGAAGTTCCCGCAGCTCACCGTGCTGTCCATCGCGCCGCTGCTGGCCCGCACCATCCGTGAGGTGTTCGAGAACGGTTCGGTCACCGGACTGTTCAACGGCAACGCCTGATCCTTTCCCACGAACGGCCCCGGACCCACGGTCCGGGGCCGTTCGGCGTTCCGGCGAGGAATCGACACCGCTGGTCACGGTCCCGCCGAGCGGCCCCGCGGCGGCGCATACTGGTTGGTATGGATCGCGAACCACGAGAGCCCGATATGGGCGACGACGACCAGGAGGACGAGGTCCGCGCCTACGCACGCTATATCGAGGACCCGCCCGCCGACCTGCGCATTCGCAACCGGGAGGGCGACGACGACGGCCGTCTCGGCATAGCGGACGAGCTGCGCCAGGAACCGGACCGGCGCGACCGCGCCGACGACGACAACCGGCCCGCCGAGGCCGCCGCCATCCACATCGAGGAAGAACCCGAATAGGGGACGAATCCGGCAGCTGATGCTGCGCCCGCACCGCGGTACCGGCCTACGAGCCCTCGACGATACGAACGAGGAGACGTGATGAGCACACCGCAGGACCCGCGCGACTCCGGCGACAGCCCGGAGTACAACAGCACAGACCGGCCGGAACCCGATTCCGGCGCGACCGGCGGGCCTGCGACGGACCGCCCAGGGGAAACACCGGACGCGCCGTACATCACCCCCGGTGCCCCGCAACCACCCGACGAGACGCAGACCCCGGGTAACACCCCGGAACCCCCGCCGAGTGACACGGCGCCCGGCACCCCGCAGCCGCCGGAGGCCGGCGACCCGTACTCCGCGCACGATCCACCCACCGAGTACCTGCCGAAACTGCTCGGCCGCGGCTCCCGGCCCGCGGCCGGGCCGGAACAGTCCGCGCCGGGCTGGGGTGAAGGCGCCGAAGCCTTCGAGCAGGGACGGCAACCCGGAGCCCAGGAGCAGCGTCCGCCCGGTGGTGAGGTGCCCCCGCAGGCGTGGTCACCCCGCCCCGAGGAGCAGTCCCCCGGGCAGGCCTGGCAGCAGCAGTCGCCCGGCGGGTACCCGGGCCCTGGACAGCCGCCGGGCGGGTCGCCCTATCCGCCACCGGGCGGCGGGCAGTATCCACCGCAGGGCGGGTACGGCGGACAGTACGGCAGCGGGGCGGAGTACGGCGGGCAACTGGGAGGCGGATACGGCGGTCCGGGCGGCCGGAGTCCGCAGGAACAATCCGGGTGGGGTGCCCAAGAGCAATCCGGGTGGGGCGCGCAGGAGCAATCCGGGTGGAGTTCGGGAGAACAGTCCGGTTGGGGTCGGCAGGAGCAGGCCGGTTGGGATCCGCAGGGACAGGCCGGCTGGAGCGGCGCTCCAGGCCGGCCCGGCGGCGCACCGGGCGGGGCCCCCGGCGGCTATCCCGCCTATCCCGAACAGCAGCCGTACCAGCCCTACGGCACCCCCGAGCAGCCACCGCGTTCGGGACCGCAGGTCCTGTCCATCATCGGCTTCGTCTGCGCGGCGGTCTCGCTGCTGTTCTGCCCGATCGTATTCGGCGCCGCCGGGATCGTGCTCGGCGTGATCGGGCACATCCGCGGCGAGCCCCTGGGCAAGTGGGCGGCCGTCGCGGCCGCGATATGTCTCGTGGTGGGCGTGGTGATCGGGTTGCTCCTCACCGGGACCGAGATCGTGCCCAACGAATCGTCCGGCTGACCGGGCGGTCACCACGCGCGAACCGACCCGCCGGACACTGCGCGCGCCGGCCGCTGGTGCGCGCCTTCACAGTATCCCGTTGTTCCTCCGCCGCCCGGCGGCTCGCCTCCGGGCTTCCCGATATGCCGGGAGACGGGCGGTCCCGCCGCACCGCGTTGCCCCTGGCCGTCGGCGCCGCGGCGCCGACAGCGGGACCGGCGGTACGAGCGGTGTCACGAGTTCCGCACCTGGGCCGGTGCCGGGCGCCGTCGCGGCCCGTTGTGGTCGCACTCGCGCCCACGTACCCCGCCTCACCGCGGGGCGGTTATCGTCTGGCTCATGCCCGAGGAACGAGGCGCCGGTCGGATCGCGGCGACAGGGGCGGCCGCGCCGCCGTGGTGCGGATAGATGTCACAGCGGGAACTGGTCGTACTGGGCACCGCGAGCCAGGTGCCGACGACGCAGCGCAACCACAACGGATACGCGCTGCGCTGGGGTGGCGAGGTCGTCCTGTTCGATCCCGGTGAGGGCACCCAGCGGCAGATGATCCGTGCCGGGATCTCCGCGACCGATCTGACCCGGATCGCGATCACCCACTTCCACGGCGACCACAGTCTGGGCCTGGCCGGGGTGGTGCAGCGGATCAACCTGGACCGGGTCCCGCATCCGATCGACACCTACTTCCCGGCCTCGGGCCGGCGGTTCTTCGACAACCTCTGTGACGCGACCGCCTACCACCGGACGGTCGAACTCCGGCAGCGGCCGATCACCGCGCCGGGCGCGCTCGCGGCGCCCGGCGCGCCCTTCGAGATCACCGCCGCCCGACTCGACCACCCGGTGGAGACATTCGGTTACCGGCTCACCGAACCCGATTACCGGACCATCCGGCCGGAGGCGCTGGCCGAACTCGGCCTGCACGGCCCGATGGTGGGTCGCCTGCAACGCGAGGGAGAGATCGACTGGCAGGGCCGGACGGTGACCCTCGACGAGGTGAGCACTCTGCGGCGCGGTCAGAGTTTCGCGTTCGTCATGGACACCCGGCTCTGTCCGGGCGCGCGGGAACTCGCCGCGGGAGTGGACATGCTGGTGATCGAAGCGACCTTCGTCGAGGCCGACGCCCGGCTGGCCGCCGAACACGGCCATCTCACTGCCGGCCAAGCCGCCCGGATCGCCGCCGAGGCCGGGGCGCGAACCCTGGTCCTGACCCATTTCTCGCAGCGCTATCCCGGTCTCGATCAGCATCTGGCCGAGGCGCGGCGAGCGTTCGCCGGCGAGATAGTCGTGGCCGCGGATCTGGACCGTATCCCGTTCCCCTCGCGCCGCTGAGCGCTCCGGTCACGCCGGGGCGACCGGCTCGATGCGGGTCCCCTCCCGCACGCCGATCGACATGATGTCGGACGGGCGGTCGAGTTCGAGTCGGTGCCAGCGGTTGCGCGGGACGACGAACGCCGTCCCCGCGGTCAGCCGCACTTCGGTTTCGGCGCCGCCGGGATGCTCCGGACGCAGGTAGAGCCGCAGCGAACCGGACAGACAGCACACCGCCTCTTCCGAACCGGGGTGGAGTTCCCAGTGATCGGCGTGGACATCGGTGTCGGTCTCGACGTGGAAGGCGGCGAGGTGCCAGCCGTCGGCACCGTCGCTCATCCGCCGTTCGCCGGCTCGTACCCGGCCGTCGGGATGGAAACTCAGCGCGCGAGCGAACATATCGATGGAGGTGGTCATGGTCGATTCCTTTCGTGGAGGGTTCGTGGGAGAGGTTGTGGGACAGGGGTCGGCGGCGCCCGCAACCGGCCCGGTAAACCGGCCCGTCACGCCGGTACCCGGCCGTGTGTTCCGGAAGGGCGGGTCGGTCTGCCGTCCCCGCCGGACGCCACGCGGCGGGGCAGCACCACAGCCGCCACCGCTGCCGCCAGGACGAAGACCGCGGCGGAGAACACCAGCGCCAGCGCGTAACCGCTGTTGAACGCGACGGGATCGGTGGCCGTGCCGGTTCGGCTCGCCGCCACGGTCGCCAGTACCGCGACTCCCACGCATCCGCCGAGCTGACGAGAACTGTTTCGGCGAAGGTGGTGGTGAGGACGGCCGGCGCGGCCGGGACCAGCGCCGCGGCGGCACAGCCCTGTACGGCGCGCGCGGTCACGAGGTGCCACGGCTGCTGGGCCAGCCCACCGGCCAGCGAGGCGATCCCGAAGACCACGAGCCCGGCGACGAGCAGCCGCCGCCGGCCGAACAGATCGCCCGCCGCCCCGCCGAGCAGCAGAAACCCTCCGAAGGTCAGTGCGTAGATGTGCACCACCGAGGCCAGGTCCAGCGGAGCGAAGCCGAGGTCGGCGCGGATGGACGGCAGCGCGACGTTCATCACCGCCATATCGAGCGCGACCATGAATTGAGCCGTCGCCACGGCCGCTAGGGCGAAGTAGGGTCGCCCGCAAACCCTGCCGCACCTCGCCGAACTCGGCCCGCGCTGGGTCGAGCTCACGGCCGAGGACACCTACCTGCTCGGACTCCGGGCCCTGATCACCGGCCTGGTCGGGCCGGGACCGGACAACTAGGCCGGTCCGCCCACGCCGACGGCTTCGCGCGCGGACGAGCCGAGATCGAACCTTTCGCGATTGGCCTGCACCTCGTCCATATTGGCCTCCGCCCACCTCTTGATACCGCGCATGATCTCGTGCAGCGAGAGCCCGAGTTCGGTCAGTTCGTAGGTGACTGTGACCGGTACGGTCGGCGTGACCGTGCGGGTGACCAGACCGTCTCGTTCCAGGGTGCGCAGCGTCTGGGTGAGCATCTTCTGGCTGACCCCGGCCAGCCGGCGGGCCAGCTCGGAGTAGCGCAACGGCCCGGGCTCGCCGTCGCATTCCATGCCGGGATGCGGCCCGCCGCTCCCCAGCGCGGACAGCACGAGCGCCACCCATTTCCCGGAGATCCGTTCCAGCAGTTGCCGGCTGGGACAGCCCGCGAAGAACGCGTCGTAGTCGACCTTGCGCAGCGCCCGCTGCTGGGCCGCCGTCGTCGTGGCCATTGCCCACTCCTTCCTACCCGGCGGTGGGATACGCACTTTCAGGTGCCTACTTCCCGTTGGAGAGTTACCACACCATTGTGGAGGCATGGCACAGAAATCACCACAGGAGGCCACCGTGTCCAGCACTTTCCGCAGCGCGATCGTCCGTACCCCGGGCGGACCCGATTCCATCGAGATCATCGACGTACCCGTCACCGAGCCCGCCCCGGGGCAGGTACGGGTCGCGATTGCCGCCGCCACCGTCAACCCGGTCGACCTCGCGCTCACCGCGGGAGTTTTCCACGACCTCGGCCTGATCACCCGGTCGGCCTACACCGGGATCGGCACGGATTTCGCCGGCACCGTCACCGCGGCCGGACCCGGCGTCGAACTACCGGTCGGCACCCGCGTCGCGGGTCTGATCGATGGATTCGACCGCGATTTCGGCACCTATGCCGAACAGGTGATCGTCGCGGTGAGCGATATCGCCCGCGTCCCCGACGAGCTCGAGCTGGCCACCGCGGCGACCGTCCCGCTCAACAGTCTCACCGCGGCCCAGCTGGTGGATCTGCTCGGGTCCGGCGACGGTCGTGACCTCCTGGTCACGGGTGCCGCGGGCGCCGTCGGCAGCTATACGATCCGGTTCGCGCAGGAGCGCGGCTGGCGGGTCACCGGGTTGGCTCGCGCCACCGACGAAGGATTCGTCCGCGGTCTCGGGGCCGGTTTCACCGCCGCGGCCACACCCGGCTGGGACGCGGTGGCCGACGCCGCCACACTTCAGGAGGCGGGTGTGTCGCTGGTCCGCGACGGCGGCCTGTTCGTCGGTGTGCGGCCGGGCGCCGAACCACCGGCCGAACGCGGTATCACCGTCCGCGCCGTCGCGGTACAGCCCGACGGCGAACGCCTGGCCGGTTTCCTCACCGATACCGCGAGCGGCCGGCTCCCCGCCCGGGTACACGCGGTCCTGCCACTCGACCGAGCCGCCGACGCCCACCGGGAACTCGCCCGGGGCGGGGTACGCGGGAAATACGTCCTGCGACCCTGAATCGTCTCGATCCGGGCACGGGGACGGTAGAGGGCGGCGCAGGAGGCCCCCGGACCCATCGGGGACACCGGCGGCACAGCCGGGTAGCCGCACCACCGGTGGTCCGATCACGGCCGCCACAGCACATCGGACCCTGCGTCGGGATGGATTCGATCGCCTCTGGAAAAGGCGGAATCCATACCCGATGCGATCGTATACCCGAACAAAATCTCCTGCGGCGCAATGTGAACGGCACCAATGATCCGCATTCCGGAGTTCCGCTTCTCGAGCACGGCTAGGAAACCGCTCTTGTAGTGGCGGAATACCGCGAAGGTGTACTACTCCGGACAATTCGGTGGGTCGGCGATTTCTCGATTGCGACACGATCCGGACGGCTCGGGGCCGTCAAGCCGTGAAGGTGGCGAAGGCCGACCACAGCACCGGGGAATCCTCGACGGCGCCGATCGCACGCCAGGCACGCAACCGGCCGCGTTGCCATTCGGCGAGCTCCGCCACCGGATCGGTCGCCTCGTGGGCCGTATCGACCGCGCATACGACCTCCTGTAGTGGAGTCGCGTCCGCCGCCGCACCCCAGCGTTGGAAGGCGAGGTCGGTGGGTAGCGGCCAGCGGGTGGCGGTGACGAGTTCGGCGCCCCCGGTGATCATGGCCGCGACAAGGCCCAGCGCTTCGGTGAACCGCAGATCGCCGCCACTCTCACAGGCGATGAGCGCGACCCGGCTCGGCACCGGCCACAATTCCTGGCCCGATACGGGTTCGGCGGCCAGCGTATGGGTGCCGAGCAGCAGATCCTTGGCCGAGAGCGGCCGATGCGTGCGCTGTGGTTCGGCGAATCCGGCCGTATCGGCGGTGCAGGCCAGATGCAGTTCGGTGTTCTCGCTCTGGCCGGATTCCGGCGGCGCCGCGGTGACGTGGCCGACATAGAGCAGACGGGCCGCGCCGGCGCGCAGGGCGCGGGAGAGCCAGCCGCGGTCGAGATCGGTGCGGCGGAAGATCTCGGCGGGCGCGGCGACCTCCGGGCGGAGGCGGCCGGAATCGATATGGTCGGCGATGCGGCGGGTGAGTGGAGTCGGGTGGATCATCCGGCCCAGGACCGATCCGAGTTCGGAATCGGCGCGGAAGCCGGGTATTCGCGGATCGAGTACGGCGACCACCGGCAGATCCCGGGTTTCGGCCCAGGAGCGCGCGATACGCGTGGGCCCGTGCACGACACCGGCGGGTGCGAGCAGCCCGATATCGGCGAGATCGATCAACCGCAGCTCCGGCGCCGGGGCCAGGATCTCCCACGGGACCTGGGCGACCCGGGGCGAGGGCTGTAGCCGGATGAGCGGCCGGACACCCTGCCGGTGCAGCGTATGCAACTGTCCGGCCAGGTCAGAGGGCAACAGGGCGCGGGAGAGGTCGCGGGCCAGCAGGTATTCGGTATCGGGCGCCGCGAAGGCGGCCGTGGTCAGCGTGCGTTCCAGACCGCCGGGCGCAGTCGGATCCGGGAGCGCGGTCGCCAGCTCCCGGACCACCGCGTCGATATCGGCGCCGGGCAGCGCCGTCACACCGGGCGCGGCGTCGTATCCGATCCAGCGCCAGGATGTGTACACGTCGCCGGCGTCGGCCATCCGCACCACCACAGTGGGCTGCTCGTTCAGCACAATTCCCCCGTACTCCCGACGCCGCTCATACCGGAATCACCCGGTCCTCCCGGACGCGCTGCCCGTAACGCTGTTCGGCGGCCGTGATGTAGTCCCCGAGCGCGATCCGCGCCTCGGGCCCCACGGCCAGCCGGGCCGGCGGCGCCACCGGGAGGCCGGCCGCCGCCGCGACCCGCGCCAGGGCGGCGCCCAGATGCAAGGGGCCGGAACCTGGTTCGTCGCCGGTCGCCGGAACGGGACCGTCCAGCGGGAACTGCGGGTGTTCCGCTCGTTCGCCGGGAGTCGCGTCCAGAGTGGTGCCCGCGCACTGTGTGTCGATGAGGTCGGTGAGCAGCTGCCCGTCTCCGCAGAGGTAGGCGAACCGGAAGGCCAGCCGGACGGCCGGGTCGGCGATCTCCCGGTTCCACCGATCGCGCTGACCGCCGCTCGGCAATGTGTAGCGCACCGCGTCGATGGCGATCGCGGCGGGCACCGCGAGGGCGCGGCCCAGCGCCAGCAGTTCAGGGGGCGGGGCGTCCATATCGTCGACCACCATCTGCACCAGCACCGCGTGCCAGTAGTCGAGTTGCGCGCACTCCAGGCCGAGACCGCGTTCGGCGTAGACGGTGAACGCGGCGTCGAGCAACCGCTGTCCTTCCCCGACCAGCCCGCGCGCGTAGGCCACCGTGGCGAGCCGGCCCTGCACGGCCGCGGCGTCGAGTACCGCCCCGGAGTCCTGGAAACACTCGAGGCCGCGCCGATACCATTCCTCGGCCCGGTCGGCCTCCCCGCGGCATTCGGCGAGGAACCCGCGCAGCTTCCACCCGACCCCGGCCCGATACCCGAGTCCGGCCCGCTCGTAGTAGTCCTGGCTGGCCACCACCAGTTCCTCCGCCTCGTCGAGCCGGACGAGCCTGCTGAAGAACTGGGCCAGGTTCTGCTGTGTGTCGGCGACGGCGTTACGGTCCCCGGCCGCGGTGAACGCCGCCAGCGCCTGCTGCGCGAAATCCACCCCGAGCTCCCGGTGACCGGTTTCGAAGTACGCCCCGGCCAGATTCATCAGCGGGTGGCCGGTGAGATGCGGCGCGTAACGCAGTGCCGCGTCGAGAGCTTCGGTGGCGGTTTCGATGACCCGATTCCACTCGCTGCGATGGGTGGCGACGGCGCTGAGCGAGAGCAGGCACGATACCCGCAACACACCGAGATCCGTGGCGTCGGCGAGCAGATCCCGCGCCTGCTCCAGTACAGCCTGGGCTTCATCGAGCATGCCGAGATGCTGGAGGGCCTGCGAATAGTTGATCAGGGTGGAGGCTCGCTTCTCGCGGGCGTCCACCGGAACCCGTTCCAGCGCCGCGCGATACCGGTCCGCCGCGCCGTGGTGATCGCCGAGTTCGTCGTACATGCTCGCGGCATTGATCAGCGCACTGGTACGGACCCCGTCGGTGGTGGTCGCCACCGCGTGCTCGAAGATCCGCAGCGCCTCGGCGATATCGCCGCGCTGGTAGGCGGCCGCGCCCTCGTACAGCAGTTCCAGGCCGGGCGGTTCGTCCGCGCTCATCTCAGAAATCCGAATCCGTTTCGGCGGCCGCGATCTCGGCCCGCAGGGGTGTGATGTCGGCGAGCGCGCCGACCGGTCGTCCGTCGTCGGCCGCCGGGCCGGACCCCGCGCGTCGCAGCCGGGCGTGCGCTAGTTCTCTGATCCGCTCGCGCTGCCGCGCATCCACCGCGGGGTCACTCGGCCCGGGCGCCGGCGCGGCGGAACCGGACGAGCCGCCGGCTGCCGGTGCCGCCGGGCCGACCCCCGGCACGAAGATCTCCACTCCCGAGACGGTGTCGTCCGTCCCGGCGACCGCGGCCGTCCAATCGTCCCCGGCCGGGACCAGCGCGGCGACGTGGTCGCCCGCCGGGGTGCGGACCAGCGCGTGCGGGCGCAGATAGGCGGGCGGTTCGACGCGCGGACCCGGAGCGGCGGCGACCCTGATCCGCAGCGAATTGGCACCCGCGGTCCGCACGAGCTCCCACGAGACCGCGCGTTCGGAGGCGTCGATCACGCCGGGCGGGCAGTACCGCCAGTCCCAGCCCGCGGTTCCTCGTTCGAGGACCAGCGCCGCGGGTGTCGCGCCCCGGCCGCCGGCGGCCAGCGCGTAGTCCGCGGCGCGCCCGGATTCCGCGACACCGTGGCGGTCCGCCGCCTCGGTGGTCGCCACGGGTTCGGCCGCGGCATCGGCGCCGTCGACCACGTTCTCGCAGAATTCGCTCAGTTCCGCGATCTCGCGCTCGAGTTCGGCCGTGTCGAGCGCCGGGATACCGTCCACCGTCGAGGCGGGCCACCAGCGGGCCGCCCAGTGCGCGTAAGCGAGCCTGTGCGCCGCGGCCGCCAGGTCGGGCCGCTCCGGACGGACCGGCAGTTCGACGGGCTCGGTGTACTCGTCGGCCGCCACCGCGATCTCGGCGCCGTAGAGCGCCCACAACCATTCCTGGGCGGTGTCCAGATCGTGCAGGGTCGCCGCCGGAACCGGCCGGCCCGCCAGCACACTCCAGCTCAGGTGACCGCCACCGACCTCCAGCACAGCGGTGTCCAGACCCGGGCCGGAATCGATCGGGGTCGGCGCACCGGGTGGCGCGATGCTCCACAGCCCCGGTCCGATTCGCTGGATACGCACACTGTCGACCATCAGACCGCCCTCGGTTCGGCCGTATCCGGCTCCCGCGCCGCCTGCGCGCTCAGGGCTTTCCGGACGCGGGTGCGGTGGTCGAGCACCACCGAGCGCGCCACCCCGTCGAGCAGATCCCACAGCTCGTCGGGCTCGGTGACCGGCAGTTCCCGGACATCACGGCCGTGCAACCGCACCCACAGCCGCCGCAGGTACGGACGCCACGGGGTGCGCAGCTCGGCGGCGATGGCGGCGAGCGGATTGCCGTCCCCGGGCACCGGATGGACCGCCAGCCGGCGGGCCTGCAGCACATAGGCTTCGCGCTGCCAGCGACCGTTCACCAGCCGGTGCGCGGCCGACCCGCCGGTCTCCGCGCGGGCACCGCGAGTGTCCGGCGGCGCGATCGGCGCCAGGCCGAGCGCCAGCTCGACCCCGGCGGCCGCGGTGACGCGCAACGATTCACCGAGCAGTGCCCACGGTGCGCAACTGCGGGCGACCTCCGTGGTGACCAGGTCCGGGATCGGCGGCAGGTCGGCGCGTTCGGTGGACACCTGGAGCACGGTGAACACCCGTTCGTGCACGGTGCGATCGAACGGCGATCCCAGCGTGGCGGTGGACGCCGAATCCCCCACCTCCGGGCGGCGCGGCACCGGATGGATGGTCAGGCCGAGTTCGTGTGCTCGGTACCGCGCGAGATCGGCGGCCGTGTCCCGGGTTCGCGCGAACCACAACTCGATCCCGGTATGGGTGCCCGCGCTCGCGGCGGCCAACCGGTCGAGCAGGCGCCGGCCGGCGCGGGTATCGGTGCCGGTGCGGGAGGCGGCCGCGCAGTCCAGCAGCGCCCGCAGCCCGGCGGTGTGCGCCACCGGCACCGCGGGCGGCGGCGGGCGGCGACGCCACGCCGTGCTGAGCAGATCGTCGAGGAGGGCGGCCCGGGCGGGATCGGTCAGATGATCTCGCAGCGCCTGGGTGGTGCGCCCGGCCGCGAAACCGTGGATCTCGCGCAGCACCGCCTCGGCCCGCACCCGGTCCCGGTTCGGGTCGGGATGGCCTCGGGTGGTGGCCAACTCGAAACAGCGCTGGAAATAGAGATCCTGCGCGGTGCCCTCGGTGATCCGCAACCGGCGGCGCACCTGTTTGAGCAGCGTGAACCAGGCCGCGGTCGCGCGCAACGCGTCGGCGTGCGCGTAGACGCGGGCGGCGAGCAGGGTCGCGCCGTCGGCCGTGAGCACCGCGCCCCCGCAGCTCGGATACTGCACCGGCCGGATGACCAGCGGGTCGAGTATCGATTTCACGGTCCGGCGCAGCGGCCCGCCCTGGGGGCCGCTCAACGCCTCGACACCCTCGAGACCGCGCCACACCTCATCGAGCACCATGGCCCGCGGTCGTCGCATGCGCCCAGGTTATCGGAGTTTCGCCGCGGTGTCGGTGCCGAAAGTTGGGATCGGTAGGCGCGCACCGGTTCCTACTTTTCTCGTAACGGCCACACACACCGGGCCGGAACACCGAGAGAACAGGACCCACCATGAGCACCACGATCTTCCGCCTCGGCGCCGTCGCCCTCGCCGCCTCCGCCACCCTGCTGCTGTCCGCCTGCGGTGACGACGCGAGCACCACCGCCGCACCGGCGGGCCCGGGTTCGTCCGCCCCGGCCCCCGCGGGCGGCGAATCGGCCGCGCTGGTCGACGGAAAAGCGCTGGCGGGCGATTTCGAGACCACCTGCGCGAAGCAGGGCAACACCCTGGCCCTGGCACTGACCGACAACAACAACGCCCAGTACGGGCAGCTGAGCGTGAGCGCCGGCATCGTCGACGACAAGACCGTGCAGGCGGTGGCCATCGCCGGCAGTCAGGGCGGCTCCTCCGGGATGCCCTACGCGGTCGGCTACGGCAACGGCCAGCCCGGCGGCTCCGCCCAGGTGACCAAGGACGGTGACACCTTCACCGTGACCGGCGAGGGCGTCAGCGCCCCCGATATGGCGAACCCGCTGGCCGGGCCCGCCACCGCGGCCTTCGAGATCACCTTCGCCTGCTCGACCGTCGTCGGCGGCTGACCGGCCCGGACATCCGGCTCCCCGTCGCCCCGCATCTCGGCCCCGCGGCCGGACGTCCGGGGCGACGAGGTGGCCGGGTATCCGGACCACCACAACCCTCAGGAGTCTCAATGAAGTTGTCAAGCCGTGAGCGCGACCGGCGGAGCGGGGGTGAATACCCGATCGTCGCGAAGCAACGCCCACAACACCGAGA
>NZ_JBEXLL010000102.1:0-16799 GCF_040609955.1 Nocardia sp. NPDC004568 | reverse complement strand
GGCCGAAACGGCGAGACCAAGGGGGCCTCGACCCCGCGGCGCCGCAGGCGCCGCCGATAAACACAGCCCGGCCCCCCGGACTCCGGGGCGACGCCATAAACTCTGAGCAGGCAATTATCCGCGAATTCGGTTTGGAGCTTTCCCCGACAATGACTGAGCAGAACCCCACCGGTGCCGGTGCGTCCTATGCCGCAGCTGGAGTGGATATCGAGGCCGGTGACAGGGCTGTCGAGTTGTTCGCCCCGCTGGCACGCAAGGCGAGCCGGCCCGAGGTGCAGGGCGGGATCGGTGGCTTCGCCGGATTGTTCGCGCTGAAGAAGAGCTATCGGGAACCGCTGCTGGCTTCGTCGACCGATGGGGTCGGTACGAAGATCGCGGTGGCCCAGGCGCTGGACAAGCACGACACAGTGGGTCTGGACCTGGTGGCCATGGTGGTCGACGATCTGGTGGTGTGCGGGGCCGAGCCGTTGTTCCTGCAGGATTACATCGCGGTCGGCAAAGTGGTGCCGGAGCGGGTGGCCGAATTGGTGGCCGGTATCGCGGAGGGGTGTGTGCGGGCCGGTTGCGCGCTGCTGGGCGGTGAGACGGCCGAGCATCCGGGGATGATGGGCGCCCAGGATTACGACCTGTCGGCGACCGGGGTCGGTGTGGTCGAGGCCGATGATCTGCTGGGGCCCGATCGGGTGCGTCCGGGCGATGTGGTGATCGCGATGGGTTCGTCGGGTCTGCATTCCAACGGTTACAGTCTGGCGCGCAAGGTCCTGCTGGAGATCGACCGGATGGCGTTGACCGGGCATGTGGAGGAGTTCGGCCGCACGCTCGGTGAGGAGTTGTTGGAGCCGACCCGGATCTATGCCAAGGATTGCCTGGCGTTGATCGCCGAGACGGATGTGCGGACGTTCGCGCACATCACCGGTGGTGGTCTGGCCGCGAACCTGGCCCGGGTGCTGCCGGCGGGGCTGGTGGCCGAGCTCGACCGCGGGACCTGGAATCCGGCGCCGGTGTTCAAGATGATCGCGCAGCGCGGCCGGGTGGAGCGTGTGGAGATGGAGAAGACGTTCAATATGGGCGTCGGAATGGTGGCCGTGGTCGCGCCGGAGGATGTGGATCGCGCGCTGGCGGTACTGACCGCGCGCCATATCGAATGCTGGACGCTGGGTAGCGTGAAGAAGGCCAAGGATGTGGATGCGCCGCGCGCGGTGCTGCTCGGGGATCATCCGCGTTTCTGATTGCGGTCCGGCCGCCGGGATGCGGCGGCCGGAATTTCCGCCTCCCGTTGATGTTCCGGCGTCCGGAGACACCGACCGTGGGTCCCGACGGCTCGCGGGTCGACGCGAAAGCTATCGGTATTCCGCAGTCGTGCCCTCGGAGCGCGAGCCCCTCAGCGCGTGACCGGACTTCTCGGACTCGACTTCCGCCGGGTGGGGGACGGGCCACCCACTGCTGCTCGGTCGGAACCGACGCGGTGATCCAAGTGCTACTCGGGTCGTATCGCCGGTTCACGTCGTCCACCGCCCGGCAACCCGGCGGGAAACGGCGCGAACCGGCGTAAACGACCGAAAGGGAGGCCTACGGCCTCCCCCGGGCGATGCACCCTGATCAGCGGCGCCAGCTGTCGTAGTCGTCGTCCTCGTCCCACTTGGACAAGGAATTGTCCGCGTCGTGCTCATCCGACAGGACGCCACCGCGTGGGGCGTTGTCGCTACCGGAAAGCTCGCGCTGAAGGCTCGCGAAGTCGGTCGACGGCGAGCTGTACTTCAGCTCGCGCGCAACCTTGGTCTGCTTTGCCTTAGCCCGGCCACGGCCCATGGCTGACCCCCTCGCGTCACAGCGGGGCGGCCTGGGGATTGGTGGCGGCCCCGTTCGAATTAATATCTTCCTGACAGACACTTTAGCGCGTGTCCGGCCGTCGCGCTTCCACGAGTCGGCTATCCGGTGGATCAACCGACCGGTTTGCCGATGTTTCGCCGCTCAGTCGCCAGGCGGAATCGAGCCGGGTATGGCGCGGATCACACCGACCCGGGTTCCGCCGCCCAGTACGGGTGGGGCCGCCAGCGCCGCCAGTTCATCGGACCACGTGACGCCCATACGCTGCAGGACTGCCATGGTCAGCGGGATTCTGGCGCGATCGGCGCCGTCGTCGATCTTGTAGGCGAAGGCGCGGCCGTCGGGCAACGCTCCGGCGTGCACGCCGTCGGCGCCGATCTTGCAGATCAGTTCGGGAACCGCGTTCATCGTCAGCAGATCGGGGCCGTTGGTGCCCGAAATCACCCGCGGGTGCGCGCGCAGGGCCGTGGCGACCCGGCGTTCGGGAGTGCCGTCGGGGGCGCCGGCCAGGGTCGCGAAGGCGCGGGCCAGATTCGTCAGCGAGACCGGGACGATGGGCAGGCCGCAGCCGTCGATGCCGAGATCGGTTTCCGGTTCGCCGGTCGTCTCGATGATCTGGGCCGATACGGCCTGCTGCAGCGGGTGCCCGACATCGGTATAGCCGGTGACCGGCCAGCCGTTCACCGCACAGGTCGCCAGCATGGCCGCGTGTTTGCCCGAACAGTTCATATAGCGCTTGGCGGGTTTCTCACCGCGGTACAGCACCCCGGCACGAGTCCGCTCGTCGCCGGGCAGCTCCGGGGGACAGGCCAGGTCGTCCTCGCCGAATCCGTAACGGCTCAGCAACCGCTCGACCAATTCGATGTGCTCGGGTTCGCCGGTGTGCGAAGCGGTCGCGATGGCCAGTTCCGCCTCGTCGAGCGGGGTGAAGCCGTGTTTGAGCAGGGTGAGTGCCTGCAGCGGTTTGTTGGTGGAGCGCGGGTAGATCGGTACGTGCACCGCACCGGCCTCGAAGGTCGGTTCACCATCGGGTCCGATGATCACCACCGAACCCCGGTGCACACACTCACGGAACCCCGAGCGCACCACTTCGATCAGGTCCACACTCATCCGATCGCCTCCTGTTCCGGGGCCGGCTCGGCCGTCGCGGTGCGCCGCGTATGCCGGGCGATCTGCGCGCGGACCTCCTGGGAGATGGTGGGTTCGGCGGTGAGCAATCGTTCGAGCCGCGCCGGGTCGGCGCCGGTGAAGACATCGCGGACGGTGATGCCGTGTTCGGGTACGTGCACGAATTCGACCTTGTCGCCGGCGCCCACCTCGCCTTCGGTGAGGACCCGGAAATAGCACCCGGTGTTCGCCCGCAGGGTGAAGCGGCGCACCCATTGCCGCTCGCCGGACCAGTGCCCGAAGGTGGCGCACGGCACCCGCGGCGCGCTGACCTCGAGCAGTGCGCCGCCGATCCGGCAGCGCGCGCCGAGCACGGCATCGCTGAGCGGCAGCCCGGAGATCCGCAGGTTCTCCCCGAACCAGCCCGGCCCGAGGGAGCGGCCGAGCTCGGTCGACCAGTCCTGGGCGTCTTCCTCGGCGTAGCCGTACACCGCCTGGTGGACGCCGCCGTGGTCGTGGGTGTTGCAGACGTGGTCACCGTCGAGTCCCAGCCGCCCGGCCCGCACCCGGCCGGAGACCGGGCGCTTGTCGATCGCGCTGCGACCTACCCGGCCCGGGACCTCCAGATCGGCGTGTACGACACACGCGGCCAGCACCCGGCCGATGGCACCGACGTGCACAGCTGTCTCCTCTCGGCTCGTCGTCCGGGGCCGATCAGCGGCCACGGAGCCGTTCGACGGCGCGACGCCCGGCCTGGTGGGTGTCGTCGGCGATCACCGAATCGGGGTCGATGGCCGCGGCGATGCCACCGACAGTCAGCTGGGTGTCGGCGGGAACGGATCGCTTGATCAGGGCGAGCGCGACAGGGCCCAGTTCGTAGTGGTCGATCGTGGTGCCGAGGACACCCACCGCCCGGTTGCCGGCGGTGACCGCGTCCCCGGGGGCGGGACGCTGGTCGGCGGAGCCGTCCAGGTGTAGTAGCACCAGCCGGCGCGGTGGTTTGCCGAGATTGTGTACCCGCGCCACGGTTTCCTGACCGCGGTAGCAGCCCTTGTCCAGATGGACGGCTCCGTATTCGGCGGGGCCGCCGATCCAGTTCACCTCGTGCGGGATGGTGCGGTCGTCGGTGTCCAGGCCGATCCGGGGCCGCACGGCGGCCACCCGCAGGGCCTCGTAGGCCCAGGACCCGGCCGGTTCGGCACCGGCGGCGGTGAGTTCGGTCCACCGCGACATGAGTTGTTCGCGGGGCAGGACGAGATCGAACGAATCCCCGGTCGGCCAGGGCATCCGGCGCAGGAAACCGCCGCCCGGGACCGACATCGCCTCGTAGGTATCGGGCAGCCGGTCGAGACCGAGTACGCCGGTGAGCGTCGCGACACCGGGGCCGAGCAGGCTCACGACGGCGTGATCGGCGGCCTCCCGCGGCCGGGCGTCGGCCCAGAACACCATTTTGGTGAGGAAATCCAGCAGGCCGGGCCCGCGGTCGCCCTCGGTGTCGATCCATACCGTGGAGTCGAGTTCGGTGAGCACGAAATGGTGCAGTACCCGGCCGTTGAGGTCGAGATCCAGATTCTCCGCGGAGCGGCCCTCGCCCAGTTCGGCGATGTGCTGACTGGTGATGGTGTGCAGCCAGCCCAGCCGTTCGGCACCGGTGACGGTGAGTACGAAACGGTGGGAGCGATCCACGATGGCCACGCGTTCGATCGCGGCGCGTTGTTCACCGAGCGGGTCGCCGTAATGCCACGGGACGGACTCGTCCGGGGAGCCGGGTGGGGCCGCGACGGCTCCCGGTACTGCGAGGACAGGGCTGGGTGCGGCGAGCACGGACACGGCTTCCACTCTAGGAGCAGATGGCCCTCTCGTGCATCAGCGGGGGGATGACCTGGCGATTCGCCGGGGGTCAGCCTTCTGGGCGTACCGGGACCAGCGGCAGCCAGCGACCGATTTCGGCGGCTCGGCTGCCGGAGGCGTCCAGTGTGCCCGCGGCGACGGCCGCCGCGAAATCCTGGAGACCGGTCGCCAGCAGCAGCCATGTCCGCGCGTCGGTCTCCACCACATTGGGTGGAGTGCCGCGGGTGTGCCGGGGGCCTTCGATGCACTGCACCGCGACGAAGGGCGGGACCCGTACCTCCACCGAGTGTCCGGGGGCGGCCGCGGCCAGGGCGCGCGCGGTGCCGCGGACCGCCGCCGCCAGATCGGTCCGGGGCGGGGCCGGAAGATTCTCGTCGAACAGCCAGTCCCGGACCGCGGTCACCGCGGCCCGGACCACGCCGGGGTCGATTTCCGTCCGTCGCGCCATTGCCCGACCTTAGCCAGCGCGGCCCTCGTGATCGAAATGGTGGACCCCGGGCGGATGCTGCGGGACGGCCGGCCGGGAAATCGGGCGACATTGTCCGGGTGCCCGGATTTCTGTCCCTCATGGCGAGCGGTGTTGGCCTACGCTCGTGCCATGGTGGATCGAGTTCTTGTAACACTCGACGGTGAGGTCCGCGATGCGGACGAGCCGTTGTTGTATGCCGACGATATCGGCGTCCTGCGTGGCGACGGAATTTTCGAAACGGCTCTGGTCCGCGGTGGCACGGTCTGCGCGCTCGATTTTCATCTGGCCCGGCTGCGCCGCTCCGCCCAGGCGCTCGATCTACCCGAGCCCGATCTGGCCCGGTGGCGCAGTGCGACCGAAACCGCGGCCAAGGAATGGGGCAGCGAAGAGGAAGGGGTCATGCGTCTGGTGCTGACCCGCGGCCGGGAAAGCGCGCTCGGTAGCCCCAAAGCGGGCCTGCGCTCCGGCGAGCTGTCCGAGGCGGTTCCGGTCCCGACGACCTTCGTCATGGTCACGGCGCTGGGCGAGCGGGTGACGACGGCCAGATCCGAGGGCGTCGCGGTGGTCACATTGACCCGGGGTATCTCGATCGACCTCGCCCAGGCGGCGCCCTGGCAATTGCTCGGCGCCAAGACCCTCTCCTACGCGACCAATATGGCCGCGCTGCGGTTCGCCGCCCGGATGGGCGCCGACGACGTCATCTTCACCAGTACCGAACACCGGGTGCTGGAGGGGCCGCGCTCCACGGTGGTGATCGCCCGGGGCAAGCAGCTGATCACTCCGCCGGCGAAAAACGGTGTGCTGCCCGGGGTCACCCAGCGGGCGTTGTACGCCGAGGCCGAACGCCGGGGGTACGACTGCCGTTACGAACCGTTGTTCACCGCCGACCTGTTCGACTGCGACAGCATCTGGATGCTCAGCAGTGTGACGCTCGCCGCACGGGTCAATTCCCTTGACGGCGTAAGGATGTCGGCGTCGGAGTCGGCTTCGGAGATCATCGAGATGGTCGATCGGGGGATCGAACGGGCCGGGACCATCGCCGATTGGTGATCGCGGGCTCTGCCGCGTGCCCGGACCGTCTCCGGTGTGACCGGAACCGTTGGCCGATCGTGCGCGTATCGCTGGGTATGTCGTGTCCGCCGACACATTGATCGGGCCGCGCCGACGCGTAGTCTGAATCTACGACACGTCGTAGTAACAGGAGGCTCGGTGTGGACGCCCTGGATGTCTCGCGATGGCAATTCGGCATTACGACCGTCTACCACTTCTTGTTCGTACCCCTCACGATCGGCCTCGCGCCGCTCGTCGCGGGGATGCAGACGGCCTGGGTCGTCACCGGCAAGGAGCACTGGTACCGGCTCACCAAATTCTTCGGGAAACTGTTCCTCATCAATTTCGCGCTGGGCGTTGCCACCGGGATCGTGCAGGAATTCCAGTTCGGAATGAACTGGAGCGAATACTCCCGATTCGTCGGTGATGTTTTCGGCGCTCCGCTGGCGCTGGAAGGCCTCGTCGCCTTCTTCATGGAGTCCACTTTCATCGGGCTCTGGATATTCGGCTGGTCACGCCTGCCCAAACTCGTCCACCTCGCCACCATCTGGATGGTGGCGATAGGCGTGAACGCCTCCGCGTACTTCATCATCGCGGCCAATTCCTTCATGCAGCACCCGGTGGGCGCCCGGTACAACCCGGAGACCGGGCGGGCCGAACTGTCGAGCATCACCGAACTGCTCACCAACAACACCGCGCTGGCCGCCTTCCCGCACGTGGTCGCGGGATCGTTCCTCACCGCGGGCACTTTCGTCGCCGGAATAGCGGGCTGGTGGATGGTTCGCAAGGCGCGCAGCGGCGCGACCGGGGAACTCGCCGAGGCGCGCACTGTGTGGCGCCCGGCGGCGCGGGTCTCGCTGCTGGTGGTGGTGGTCGCCGGTCTCGCGCTGGTCTACACCGGCGATGTCCAGGGCAAGCTGATGTTCGAGCAGCAGCCCATGAAGATGGCCTCGGCGGAATCGCTGTGCCACACCGAGACCGACCCGGACTTCTCGATCCTCACGGTCGGCACGCACAACAACTGCGACAGCGTCACACATGTGCTCGAGGTGCCGTTCGTGCTGCCCTGGCTCGCGGAGGGCAAGTTCACCGGGGTGGAACTGGAGGGTGTCGTCGACCTGCAACGGGCCTACAACGAGAAGTTCGGGCCCGGCGACTACCGGCCCAACCTCTTCGTCACCTACTGGTCGTTCCGCGCCATGATCGGCCTCGCCGCCGGGTCGGCCCTGCTGGTCTTCGCCGGATTCTGGATGACCAGGCGCGGCCGGGTCCCGGATCAGCGCTGGTTCTCGTGGCTGAGCCTGCTCGCCATCCCGACCCCCTTCCTGGCGAACGCGGCCGGCTGGGTGTTCACCGAGATGGGCCGCCAGCCCTGGGTCGTGGTGCCCAACCCGACCGGTGACCAGGATCTGCGGCTGATGGTGCAGCAGGGCGTATCCGATCACACGGCCGCGACGGTATGGGTCTCACTCATCACCTTCACGGTGGTCTACGGGCTGCTCGCCGTCGTGTGGTTCTACCTCATGCGGCGCTATGTGCTGGAAGGGCCGGAGCGGCCGGCGGGCGAGCCCGCGGCCGATCCCGCGGAAAAGCCTGTCGCCGAACAGCTTTCGTTCGCCTACTAGGAGCCGGCCATGGGACTGCAGGAATTCTGGTTCGTACTGATCGGAGTGCTCTTCACGGGGTACTTCGTGCTCGAGGGTTTCGATTTCGGAGTCGGCATGCTCATGCCGATTCTCGGCCGGCGGGCAGGATCCACGCGCGGCGAGCGCGGGCCCTCCGTGGTTACGCGAGCAGCCTCCGCCGGGCCCGACGCGCTCACCGCGGACACCCGCCGACGGGTTGTACTGAACACCATCGGCCCGGTGTGGGACGGTAACGAGGTCTGGCTGATCACCGCCGGTGGGGCGCTGTTCGCCGCGTTCCCGGAGTGGTACGCGAGCATGTTCTCCGGTTTCTACCTGGCGCTGCTGCTGCTCCTGGTCGCCTTGATCCTGCGTATCTGCGCGATCGAATACCGCGGCAAGATCGACGATCCGCGCTGGCGGGCGCGCTGCGACCTCGGTATCGGTATCGGCTCCTGGGTGCCCGCGCTGGCCTGGGGGTGGGTGTTCGCCAATATCGTGCGCGGCGTGCCGCTGGACGCCGACAAACAGTTCACCGGCGCCTTCGGCGAACTGTTCGGCCCGTACGCGCTCCTGGGCGCGCTCACCACGGGACTGCTGTTCGCGTTGCACGGGGCGGTGTTCCTGGCGCTCAAGACCGCCGGCGAGGTCCGTGACGACGCGCACCGCGCCGCCCGGTGGTTACTCGTGCCGACGGCCCTGGTCGTGACCGGCTTCGGCCTGTGGACCCAGCTCGCCTACGGATCGGGGTGGACCTGGATTCCGCTGGCACTGGCGGTGTTCGGGTTGCTCGGCGGCGCCGCGGCGCTGCTGGCCGGTCGCGACGGATGGTCCTTCGCCGGGACCGCGCTCACCGTACTCGCCGCCACCGCGCTGCTGTTCGGGGCGCTGTTCCCGGATGTGCTGCCCTCCACGATCGACCCGGCCTTCAGCCTGACCGTGGACAACGCCTCCTCGACCCCGTACACACTGAAGGTGATGAGCTGGGCCGCTGTGATCGTGACCCCGGTGGTGCTGGGTTATCAGGCCTGGACCTACTGGGTGTTCCGGAAACGCATCAGTGTCGAGCACATCCCACCCGGAATCGGACTTCCACCCCGCGTCGTCACCGAGGAGTGAGCCAATGGCCCGCCCACCCGTGGACCCTCGCCTGTGGCGGTACGCGCGTTCGGCGCGGCGCTATCTGGCACTGAGCGTGGCCCTGTCGCTGGTGACCACGGTCGGCATCGCCTGCGCGGCCGTGCTGCTGGGGCGCGTGCTGGCCGGGGTGATCACCGACCCCGGCCGTCGCTCCCTCGGCTCGTGGACCGCGGAGCTCGTGCTCCTCGCACTGGCCCTCGGTGGTCGGGTACTGGCGGCGTGGTGGCAGTCGCGGCTCGCGCATCGGGCCGGCGCCCGGGTCGTCGCCGAACTCGAACAGGCGGTCCTCGCCGCGGGTGCCGCACTCCCACCCCGGGAACTGGAATCGCGGCGGACCGAACTCGCGGTCGTGGTGGGCAGCGGCCTCAACGGTTTACGTGCCTATCTGACCGGCTATGTACCCGCACTGCTGCTCGCGGTCCTCGTACCGCCGGCGTTACTGACGGTGATCGCCGTCCACGACCTCACCTCGGCGGTGATCGTGGTGATCACGCTACCGCTGATCCCGGTGTTCATGGTCCTCGTCGGCCTGCTCACCGAAGGCCGGGCCCAGGAGACGCTCGCGGCTACCACGCGGCTCTCGGATCAACTCCTGGACCTGTTCGCCGGTATGCCCACCCTGCGCGCCCTCGGCCGCGAAACGGGTGAAACGACCGGGATCCCCGGACGCACGATGAGCGGCCGCGTCCGGGACCTCGGCGAAACGCTGCACCGCCGCACCATGGGCGCACTGCGGATCGCGTTCCTGTCCTCGATGGTGCTCGAACTCCTCGCCACCCTGTCGGTCGCGCTGGTGGCGGTGGCGATCGGGATGCGCCTGGTGCACGGCGATATGAGCCTCTACGCCGGAATCGTCGCCCTGGTCCTGGCCCCGGAGGTCTACCTGCCGCTGCGGACGGTGGGGGAACGTTTCCATGCCGCGCAGGACGGAATGGCCGCGGCCGACCGGGCTTTCGCTGTGCTGGACCCGGCGCGAACAGGCACCGCGGAAACGATCCCGGCGCCGGACGCCCAGGGCACGGAAACACACCCTCGGATGGAAGCGGAGCCGGCCGCCGATACGGCGGGGACCCCGGCTTCCGGTGCCGTGGCGAGCCCGGATTCCGATGCGGTGATGACCTCGGCCGCCGGTGCCACGGCGAGCCCGGATCCCGGCACGGTCGTGACGTCGGTCCCCGGTGCCGTGGCGAGCCCGGATCCCGGGACGGCGACCAACGCGGTCTCCGGCGCCCCGGTGCCCGGCACGGCCGGATGCCCGGTCTCCCCCCGGACTACGGCATCCGGCGCCGCGGCGACCCCGGCATCCGGTGCGGTGCGCGCCGACGGGACGCGGAACCATCGGAACGGTGCCCTGGACGAGGGCGTCATCGAACTCCGAGATCTGACAGTCGATGCCCGGGACGGTGCCGCACCGGACGGGCTGTACGCCGTCTTCCGCCCCGGCGCCGTCACCGCGTTGACCGGACCGAACGGCTCCGGGAAATCGACCGCGCTGCAGGCGATCCTGGGGTTGCTCGAACCCACCCGTGGCGCGGTGCTCGCCGACGGCGTCGATATCCGGGATATCCCGGCCGAACAGTGGTGGGCGCGGCTGGCCTGGCTCCCGCAGCGGCCGGTCCTGGTGCCGGGCACCCTCCGGGAGAACCTCGAACTGCTCGGTGCCACCGTGACCGGACCGGCGCGCCGGGGCCCGGCCCGGGTGCTCAGTGAATTGGACGCCGCCTGTGCCGTAACCGGTTTCGACGCCGTGCTCGAGGCGCTGCCCGCCGGATGGGATACCGTGGTCGGGTCCGGGGGGATCGGACTGTCCCTCGGCCAACGGCAGCGGCTCGCGCTGACCCGGGTGCTGGCCGCGGACCGCCCGATCCTGTTGCTGGACGAACCGACCGCCCATCTCGATCCCGCCGGCGAGGTCGCGGTGGCGGCGGCCCTCACCACCGTGGCGCGTACCGGCGCGACCGTGGTCGTGGTCGCCCACCGGCCGGCCCTCCTGTCCGCAGCCGACGAGATCGTCGCGGTACCGACGACCTGCCCCCGAATGTTGCGATGAGCTCTCGAACCGGAACCACTCGTCCTCCGTACCGCCGGTCCCGCACGGGCCGCGGCCGGGCCCGGATGCGGCTGCTGCTGCGCGATACCCGCCAGATGTGGGATCTGCTGGAGGTCTCCCGCAAGCGGCTGGCGGTCGCGACCGGGTGGGGCGTTCTGGCCCTCGGCAGTGCGCTGGGGCTCGCCGCGCTGGCTGCCTGGCTGATCGCCCGGGCCTGGCAGATGCCGCCGGTACTGGATCTCACCGTCGCGGTGGTCGCGGTACGGGCACTGGGCATCTCGCGCGGGGTCTGCCGGTATCTGGAGCGGCTCGCCACCCACGATGTCGCCCTGCGCTCGATGACCGCCGCCCGCACCTCGGTGTACCGCGCGCTGGCCCGCGCGCCTCTGTGGCTGACCCGCCGCGCGGAACTTCCCGGAATGGCGGTGGGCGGCCATACCGCCCCCACCACGCCGGGCGGTCCCGGAGTGCCCGGCCGGCTACGGCGCGGGGACGTACTGGTGCGAGTCGGTACCGATATCGACGATCTCGGCGCGGTGGTGGTCCGGACTTTCGTCCCGATCACGGTGGCGCTGGTGCTGGCGGTGGCGGCGGTCGGACTGCTGGCCTGTATTTCGCTACCGGCCGCCGGGGTGCTGGCGGCGGCGCTGGCCTTCTCCGGACTCGTCGCGCCCTGGCTCTCGGCGCGGGCCGCGGCCGCCGCCGAGCGCTCGGCCCGCGCGGACCGTGCCGAATTCGCCGCGCACGCGCACACCGTCCTGGATCATGCCGCGGAACTGCGGGTCGCCGGAAAACTGGAGTCCGCGCTGCACACCGCGGCGGCGGCGAATCGGCGGGCGCTGGCCGCCGAGGACCGGGCCGCCGGCCGCAACGCCTGGGCCGCGGCCGCCGTTCCGCTGGCCACCGGCGTCACCGTGCTCGCCGCCCTCCTGATCGGGATCATCGTCTACGGCCCCGCCGGGGGCACCGCGGGCGGGATGACACCGATGGCGCTGGCCGTGCTGGTCCTGCTCCCGCTGTCCGCCTTCGAGGCGACCGGTCCGCTGCCGGCCGCCGCGCAGACCCTCACCGTCGCCCGCGCCGCGCTGCACCGGTTGCGGGCGGTCTCGCCCGACCACCGCCCCGAACCCCTCGACCAGAATGAACCCCTCGCGGTCGTGGCGCGGGCCACCGATACCCGCAAACGGTTCGGCACCGGTGGATACCCGCATCCGTTCCCCTACGCCGACAGCCGCGCCGACGGAGTGGTGATCGGCTGGGTGGGCGACGGGCAGTGGCAGATTCCCGAACGCCCCCAGGCGTCCCGGGTCGTGGTGGTCGGTCCCAGCGGCGCCGGGAAAACCACGCTGCTGATGGCCTGGGCCGGTCTTTTCGACGATCCGGACGATCAGGTGCGGTTCTTCGCCGAGGACGCGCACCTGTTCGGCACCAGCGTGCTGGAGAATCTGCGGGTGGCCCGTGGCGATCTCGATGCCGCGACCGCCGAGCGGGCGTTGCGGGCGGTCGGCCTGGGGGATTGGCTGGACGCGCTACCCGACGGTGTGCACACCGACCTCCCCGGCGGCGCCGCCGCGGTGTCGGGCGGTCAGCGCCGCCGCATCCTGCTCGCCCGGGCCCTGGTCTCACCCGCCCGCGCGCTGCTGTTGGACGAACCCACCGAACACCTCGATGCCGCGGCCGGCGCCCAGCTGTTGCGGGATCTGCTCGATATCGACAGCGGCCTGGTCGCGGCCGATCGTGATGTGGTGGTGGTCACACATCAGCTCCCGGCCGGGCACCGCGCCGGCCTGGTGATCACCGTCGATGCGTCAGGCCAGGTCCGGGCCCGCTTTCGCGGACGGGAAAGCCACCTTTTACGCCCTCGACGAAATTCCGTTGCCGACCACCGCCGGTGGTGGCTAAGTTCGGAGTTACACAAGGAAGGAGGTGATCCCAAGAATGGAAATTCTCAGGACGCGTGAGGTGGCTGCCAGCTGAGCGCTGTAGCCGGCTGTCCTTTCGGATTCCGATCGCTACCGAGCTGAGCGAATCCACGGCAGCCACCCGGCCCCCGAGTCCCCGATCCGTCCGATCGGGATCGGCCGCGAGACCCACCGGTGTTCACACCACGGGCCCGCACCGATACGGCTCGGGGGCCGTTCTGTATCCGGGGACCCTCGCGGCGCCGGGTCAGCCGATATAGCGCTGCAGCCGGGCGGACAGGCGCGGTTGCAGCGGGCCGTCGGCCACTACGCGCTCTTCCACATAGGCCAGATCGCCGCCCTCGACGATCCCGTACAGACGTTTGGCGCCGCCCACCACCGCGCCGGACTGGCTGCGGATCACCACATCGGTGGCCAGTTCCCAAGAAGCTTGGGTCAGCGCGGTGCCGTAGAAGAGCTCGACGATTCCGGTGCTGTGGGTGAGCAGCAGCTCTAGCACCTCGTCGTTGCCGTCCACCCCGACCCGCCAGAATCCGGTCTCCCGCAGGTCCGGGCCGCCGTAGCTGCCGTCGGACTCCACGAACCAGGAGCGCGAATCCCAGCTCAGATAGTCGCCGCCGTCGTGGGAGACCACGATCTGCTGCCCGAAGCGGTAGTCCCCGCGCTCGGGATTGTTGCCCTCGCCCTCGCCGCGCCAGACCCCGACCATCGGTAGCAGCGCCAGCATGGCCGGATTCAGGTCCGGACCGAGGCGCAGGTTCGCCGTATCGTCGGGGAGCGGGAGGTCCGGGAGCACCGGGATGTTACGGCCGCCGGTCGCCTTGGCACGTTCGACCGCATCGGCCACCGCCCGGTCGCCGCTCAGCGGCGAGGGGTGGTCCGCCGAACGGCCGTTGCCGTTCTGGCCCGGGGTATCGGCCGGAGGCCTTCCGTTGCTGTTGTCGCTCGCTCGCTCGGCCGGATCGGAACCTTCGCTCGCGAGACCGCTCATGATTCGGTGAACAGCCGGTAGAAGACGTACAGGCCGAACCATCCGATGAGGATCGATACGGCGATCAGCAGAATCTCGAAGAAGAGGACCACAGATCGATTCTATTGGCCCCGCCTCCGAGGGGACGGTCGGGGGCCCTCGTGATCTCGATTACGCACGTGGACCTCCGGAGCGAGCCGAAGGCATGTGGCATGGGCGCCCTCGGGCAGCCGGGCGCACACGCGTCACCGACGGCGCTCGATGGTCGCCATTCCCCGGACGGCCGAACGGATGTGCTCCGGAACCAGGGGCTCGGACCGGGAATGGCGATGATCCGGGATCGCGCAGGAGCCGCGGGTCGGGGAAACGGTCGGTGGAACGGAACGGCCCGGGATACGCCCCGCGAGAGGGCGTATCCCGGGCCGTGGAGTCCCGCGCTACTTCGAGACGGCGACATCCAGGTTGTGGATGCCCGGGCCGTCGGGGCTGAGCTCGGCCGTGCCATTGCCCGCCGACGAGAGGGCGCGCAGCGTCCAGCTGCCCGGCGCCGCGAAGAAACGGAAGTCACCGGTGCCGGAGGCGACGACCTCGGCGGTGAAATCCCCGTTGCCGTCCAGCAGCCGCACGAAGGCGCCCGCCACCGGCTCGCCGTCGGTGGCCAGAACACGGCCGGTGATGACCGTTTCCTTCTCCACATCGACCCCGGCCGGGATGGCCTGGCCCTGGGTAGGTGCTGCACACATGGTGGTTATTCTCCCAACTCGATAGGGGCGCCGACGAGCGAGCCGTATTCGGTCCAGCTGCCATCGTAGTTCTTGACGTTCTGGTGTCCGAGCAGCTCCTGCAGCACGAACCAGGTGTGCGAGGAACGCTCGCCGATACGGCAGTAGGCGATGGTCTCCTTGTTGCCGTCCAGGCCGGCCGCACCGTAGAGCTCGGCGAGCTCGTCGTCGGAACGGAAGGTGCCGTCCTCGTTGGCGGCCTTGCTCCACGGTACGTTGATCGCGCCGGGGATGTGGCCGGGGCGCTGGCTCTGCTCCTGCGGCAGGTGCGCGGGGGCCAGGATCTTGCCCGAGAACTCGTCGGGGGAGCGCACATCGACCAGGTTCTTGGTGCCGATGGCCGCGATGACCTCGTCCCGGAAGGCGCGGATGGTGTTGTCCGGCTCCGCGGCCTTGTACTGGGTGGCCGGGCGGTTCACCTCGTCCCGGGACAGCGGGCGCCCGTCGAGCTCCCACTTCTTGCGGCCGCCGTCGAGCAGCTTGACATTGTTGTGGCCGTACAGCTTGAAGTACCAGTAGGCGTAGGCGGCGAACCAGTTGTTGTTGCCGCCGTACAGGACCACCTCGTCGTCGTTGGCGATACCGCGCTCGGAGAGCAGTGCGGAGAACTGCTCCTGGTTCACGAAATCACGACGAACCTGATCCTGCAGGTCCTTCTTCCAGTCGAGCCGGACGGCGCCCTCGATGTGCCCACCTTCGTAGGCGGTGGTGTCCTCGTCGACCTCGACGAAGACGACGCCGGGAGTCTTGAGATTCTCTTCGGCCCAGTCGACGGAGACCAGGACATCGGAGCGAGCCATGTTTTCCCTTTCAGTGGTGACAGCGAAACGGTGTTCAGTTCGATGCGGGGGATTCGGGTGGGGTCGGAAGCAGTCGGGTGACCAGCGGGTACAGCTTGCAGCCGAGGCAGATACCGAACGCGGCGTTCAGGAACGCCGCGAAGAGGGCGAACCCGGCGAACAGTGCGCCCACGGCGGTGGCGCCGAGGAGGAAGCCCAGCAGGCTCACCGCGGTGAACACGAAGCCCAGCAACTGAGCGAATCGTAGCGGGGCGGTCGGTTCGGTTTCGGTGACCGGCCCCAGGCGCGGCGCGACGAAGCGCGCGTAGATCAGGCCGTACGGGTGCCGGCGCGGCCCGAGCCGGGCGCCGAGTGCGAACACCACCGTCTGGAGGGCGACCAGCACGGTGGCGGCGAGCGGGACAGACGCCGCGAGCAGCAGGATGAGGACCAGAACGCCGGTGGTCACCCAGGCGACGAAACGGGGGCCGCGAACATCGACTCGGTTCGCGACGGTGGTGGTAGTAGACATGAACGAAGCTCCTGCGCTCGAACTCTTCGGCGGATTTCGGCCGGTTCGCCGGGGGATGAAATCGCTCGCGCGGACGAACCGTGGTCGGCGTCAGGAAAAGAAGACCCGACCGCTCAGCGGCACAGGCAGCAACAACCACCGAGGCGGCACAGATCGACTGTGCGGCGACGGGTGAGCATCAGCTCGCGGTGGTTTTGCACACGGGCAGTCTACCCAATTACTCCGCTGTGCCAATGGGGAGGGTGTCCACTCCTGGACAGGGGCCTTACCGGACGGCGTCCGTCGTCCGGTAAGCCGCGGACGCCGAGCACCGACAAATGCTGTGGACCGTCACGACCTTCGGAACAGCACGGCCGGGAGTTTCTTCCGTCTGCCCCCGGCCCGGTCCGCATTCGTGGTCGGGGCCCCCGGTCCGGGAGCGTACAGAGCGAGGGAGAGCGCAGCGACTGAGCGTGTGCAGTCGGCCGTCCAGAGGGCGGTGACCATTGAGCACTTGCACAGTCGTGAGCCTCCCCAGGCTGGTCGAGGCGCACGACAGCATGCACCTTCTGTCTATTCCGGATGGTCTACCTCAGTGGTCGGGGCCCGCTTCCGATTCTGGACCGACGGAGCGAAGGAGCGCAGCGACTGAGCGGAGGAGGGAAGAATCGGGGTCACAGGGCCCCGACCCTCGCGCCGGAGGCGCGCAAATAGAT
>NZ_JBEXLL010000101.1:0-16874 GCF_040609955.1 Nocardia sp. NPDC004568 | reverse complement strand
CGCTACGAACGGCGCGCCGACATCCACCAAGCACTACTGAGCCTGGCCTGCTCGGTCATATGCCTCCGGAAGCTCATTCTGAACTGATCTTTAAGAGCCGTTGGTGCCGATCCCCACATAAGCCTCGCACGGCACATTGAGGTCCCGGTTATCAGAGCTGCGCTGGAAGCAAGACCGTCCAGACCTGCCCCGGCGCGAAGGGAATGGCTTTTCCGGTGAGGGTGGTATAGGTTGTGCCTGCCTGTGGGGAGGGCCGGGACCACTCGGCCGGGAATGCTTGACCGTCACGAAGGACGAGTGCCCGACCGCTACCGGTGGTCTGGGCCAGGGGTGAGACGCTGCCCGCGATATCGCTGACGGCCGAATCGTACACCTGCACGCTCTGCAGCACGACCGTACTCGCCATGAGCTGTCCGGTATCGGCAACGGTGTAGGCAGCACCGTCCATGGACACCAACCACCGCTGTTGTCCGGGTGACCAGTAGAAACCGAACACCGTGCCCGGATACCGCGCTTCTTGATACTGCGTGGGCATACCGCCGGCAGGCGCAGGACCGAAATCCAGTTGCGCCGCCGACGGCCAGCCGCCGCCCACAGGCAACTGATCCGAACGCACGAAGAGGTTGTGTGGAGCCTCGCGACTGTAGTCGCGGTAGTATGCCGCAGGCTGCCGGTCGGCCGAGGCGTTCTGGAGCGAGGAGCTATCGATGGAGGCCACCAGCTCAGGTGCGGCACCAGAGGATGCCAACGTGGGGTTGCCGAACTGGTCCAGCAGCGTCAAATCCGTTTCCCGCACACTTCGGACCGGTCCGATCACCGGGGGCTTGTCGGCCGAGAACACCGCGGCCAACCGGCTCAAACCGCCCTCGACCGGCTCGGCGTAAACCACATCCGCGGCGTCGAGACCTACCGGCGGCCGTGCCCGTGGACTGTTGTCTATCTTTGCGACCAGCACGGGCACCCCTACCCGCACGGGTGTGTTCGGGCGCGGAGAAGCGCGCTCGGGTCCGGTGTCGCTACCGCACGCCGATACAGCACACATCCCCAGTGTGGTCAGGAACGTGGCAATCCACCACCACCATCGCTGTTGCATAGGGGCAACCTCCGACGCGCCCAAGTCTACGCCGCCTTGTGCCAGGCAGGAGCGGTCGAGCAAACCGCTGGAGTGTCGGGTAGGTCCGACGAGACCACCAACTACTATTCGCACGCAGCGTTGATAGCACTGAACGAGCTGGGCTTCGCCACGTTCGAACGCGTGGAGTACGACACTCTCGGGACCGTAGTGGTGCGCGAAAGCCGGAAGCGTAGCTCAGGAGCGGATCGCGGTTGCCGCCTCCTGGCTATTTTGGGCCGCCACTCGCCGCCGGCTGGCACCACAGCCCTCTCCGGCCCACCGAAACGACTCGATCGCCTCCTGCAGGCCCCGGGCGGTGTTCCTGGGTACGCGGGAGCGGTAGCCGGGGCAGCAGGCGTCCTGATAGCCTCGAAATCTCGGTCGCTCCGGGAGGCGGAGCTTCATTCCAGGTACAGCCGTCGTGCCGGAGAAAGTTCGGGCCGTAGGTCCGTTCCTTGCCGACCTTGCGGGGAACGGCCGGGGTTCGAGTCTCGGGAGGTAAGCGATGTCGCCGGTGAACAGGATAGTGGCCGTAACCTTCGGATACTCTACGCTCATCGCCGTCGGGATCGCCTCGGTGGCGAATCTGTTCAATGGAACCTGGTCATGGAAATGGGTCGGGGCAGCATTCGCGTTCAGCTGCTTCCTGACGTGGTGCGTGTACGAACGGGGCCAGAAGAGCCTGGGACAAATGAATGCGTGGATCGCGGCCGCCAACCGCCTCAGCGCGGAAGGCCGGTACCTCGAGGCGAGTGAACTGATCAAACGAGCGGGCGCCCGATCCCGCGCACTGCTCGGTCCGCAGCATCACTTCACCCGGTCGCTGCTCGACGTCTACCGCAGGCTCCTGGACGAAGAGAACCGAGAAAACCTCACCCGACTCCAAAATCTGCTCAACGACAATCCCGGTACAGCCGATCAGCGCACCGACCCACCTGCTGACAAATAAGGCGGGATCCACAAGTCGCAGCGCCGACACGAACCACTGACGATCTATGATCGCAGCCGACGCCGAGAACCACGCGGAACTGCCGTTCGCGCTGCCACCCAGCGGGGTCATCGACCAGCCCCCCTGGGCCTGGACCGAATCTATGCGCAGGCCAAATGTTACGACTCCGGCAACACTGTCGGCCGACCCGCCCTGCAAAAGTTGGTCGGCGCACTGCACGGAGTGGGCGCTGCCCGCGGTGTGTTCATCACGACAAGTGCCTTCTCCCAGGGCACCCGCGGGCACGTGCAGAACATCCCGGCCCGTGTAGTCCTCATTACTGCATCCGGTTGTCCACCTTGATGATCGAATATGGAATTGGTGTCCAGCAACGCAAAGTCTTCCCCCTGTTCGAGGTCGACGAGGACTACTTCGACTGAACCAAGAGCATCTCACCCAGGAATCAACTTGCCGTCGCGATCGGCCTGCTGGAATTTCTGACGACTGGGCACCCTTGGCAGAATTCGAAAAAATGTACGGACTCTGACCCCGTCCGAATACTCCAGGCAATCGGTCCTGGAGAAAATTCACGAGCTTCTCGACAACGGATATATCAGGGCAGGAGCCTTTCCCGGCAGTGGCCGGTCCTGGGAACCGTGGGAAGTACCGGCAGAGGAAGCGGTTCAGAGGATAGCTCGCGGGTTCAACGGCGTCCCCGGCTATCTCGATACTACGGTGACCCTTGGTACGACGATCCCGCCCTCAATGCCCGGGAGTGGGGGTATCCACCCTTCCACGGAAACCCTGACAGCACGCCCCTCGGCATCCAGCGCGGACTGTGGCGGGAGACTGCCAACGCAAGACCATCCCACAGCGGGCCAGTGATCGCAGCCTCGCCCCGACCGGATACCGGTGACCAGAAATCGTCATCGTGACACCACGAAGGCGCTACCGGTGGCGACGCTGGCGGCCGAGACGGCGAGTACCGCGAGGTTCGCACAGCGGGGCTTGCGATGGCCGATCCGGGCATTCGTCCCGGCGAGGATCGCGGCGGCACCGGCCACGAGCCCGCACCCGGCTGGCGGCCGGGAGCGAGGTCCGGAAGATGCTCATCTGTACACGAGACATCTCGGGACACAGGCTATTACGGGACATTCTGTCCAGCCGTCACAGACTCGTTGGTCGGGCGCACTGCGAACACGAAGGTGATCCCGGCCGGCTCATCGAAGTCCTGCGCCCGATGTGGCCGGTGTGGACCGCCGAGCTTTCAGCGCATTCGTCGGTCCGCAAGACGAATTGGAGTCGAACGTCTTCGGCTGGAACAAGGGCGCTGATCCACACGTCGCGTGAATCAGCGTCGGGCTCGAGGCGGCTGATCCCGGCGGCGCAACCTTTCACGCCGTTGTCTTCGACCACAACGACTCGTACACGCCCGCACACGTCGCCGACCCGTTCGCGCAGGTACCAAGGCGGTCCACATTCGCTCGTCGACCAGGCACACCCGCACAAGGGCCTGTGTCGTTCGTATGGTGGATGATCGCCGGCAACCGACTGCGCCGTCTCGGGTCGGCAGCGAAATCGCACAATCCCAGCGACAGCTGAGCGGGGGGAAAGCGTGGACCGACCCTAGGACAGGTTTCCGGAGGCCATCGCCCTGACCCCCGCCACGGTCCCGCCGTCGACCAGCAGATCGACCCCGGAGATGAAACTCGACGCCGGGTCCAGCAGGAAAGCCGCCGCGTGCGCGATGTCGTCCGGGGTCCCCAATCGCCCGGTCGCCGACGCGTTGACCATCGCCCGCATCGCCGCGCCGGATTCCCCGTCCAGCTCCTGCCGGCCCATCGGCGTCGATATCACTCCCGGACTGATCGAATTGAGCCGCGCCCCCGTCGCCCCCACGCGACGGCCGCGGCCTGTACCCGCGCCACATTGCCCCGTTTCGCCACCGCGTAGGCGATACCCGGATGGACCTCGCGGCCCAGGAACGGCAGCGCCGGCAAGTCCGCCGTCGGCGTATACGCGAGCGCCGCGACCTGA
The DNA here is from genome assembly GCF_040609955.1 of Nocardia sp. NPDC004568. Lineage (NCBI taxonomy): Bacteria > Bacillati > Actinomycetota > Actinomycetes > Mycobacteriales > Nocardiaceae > Nocardia > Nocardia sp. NPDC004568. Next base: position 12,795 of record NZ_JBEXLL010000101.1, on the reverse strand, counting down.
TCGTCCGGGAGCGGCGCCAGATATGCCGACATACTCGCGATCACCACGCCCGCGCCGCCCTCGGCGACCACGTCCTGGAAGGCGTCCAGCACCAGCGCCGTCACCGACCCGGCATCGGAGACATCGACGTGCACGCCCCGCACCTCGTGACCCTCACCGGCCAGCACCTCGACCACCGCGTCCAGATTGTCCTTGTCGAAGTCGGCGATGAGCAGCCGCCGGCCACCTCCCACCCGGCGCGCGATGGCCCGCCCCATACCCCCGACCCCGATAACGACCGCGACATCCTGTCCCACGTGGCGCTCCTCACCCGCGACTGCTCCGCTGCGCATCACAATCTACCCACCCGCCACAGCCGCCGGACGGAAATTCGTCACCGGCTGACAATGCACCGGATAACCGCAGGTGGCGACCGCGATTTTGCCCCGGTGGCGGGATCCGATACTCTTGCTGAGCACACCGGTCCGGGTGGCGGAATGGCAGACGCGCTAGCTTGAGGTGCTAGTGCCCGTTATAGGGCGTGGGGGTTCAAGTCCCCCTCCGGACACTTTTTTTCCTGTATTGTGCCCCGAAAACCGCGTCGGCAGACTGCCTGTACACCAATTCTTCCTCAACGCGGCGACCTGCGGTTTCACCCCGAGCGGGGATGAAAATTGCGATGACACACAGCGGCCACTGCTTCTCCTTCACCGCCCGGCCCGGAATCGGTGACTCGTCCGTCTTCGCTTCGGGTCCCGCCCTGCCGATGACGATTCCCGAAGCCGTGTGATCGAGGGCCGTTCACAGCATCCGGCCCCTCGACACCAACGGCCGCGTCCTCGACGAAGCCGTCGTCGACGTCCTCGACCGGCACCCCGGGACCTAACCAACCGAACGGCCGGGTAGCGGCCCCATCCGCCGCCACCACGGCAGCGACGACCGACTGCGGGCCGGGCGGGTGGTTCCGGATCACCCCGGAGATGTCGTGTCGTTGCCCGGAGAGACCTACCGTGGAGATATGACCGCCTTGGGGTATCGGCATCTACTGGTCACGCGAGACGTCGACACGGTGCACATCACCATGAACCGGGCGGAGCGGCGCAATGCCCTGTCGGACGAGCATCTGGCCGAACTGCTTGCCACATTCCGGGCCGCCGGCGAGACCGACGCCACCGGGATAATTCTCGGGGCGCACGGCCCGGTGTTCTCCGCAGGACATGATTTCGCCGACGTCGCCGCGCGCGACCTGCTCGGCGTCCGGGAACTGCTCGCCCTGTGCACCGAGCTCATGTCGACCATCGAGTCGGTGCCGCAGGTGGTCATCGCCCGGGTGCAGGGTCTGGCCACGGCCGCTGGTTGCCAGCTGGTGGCGTCCTGCGACTTGGCTGTCGCCGCGGAATCGGCCGGCTTCGCGCTTCCCGGCGGCAAGGGCGGCTGGTTCTGTCACACCCCCGCGGTTCCCGTGGCCCGCGCCATCGGCCGTAAACGCCTGATGGAACTGGCTCTCACCGGCGACCCGATCGATGCCCGCACCGCCGAACAGTGGGGCCTGATCAACCGAGCGGTGCCGGACGCGGAGCTGGACACAGCCGTGGGCGAGTTACTCGCTCGCGCCACCCGGGGCAGCCGGGCCAGCAAAGCACTCGGCAAACGCACTTTATACGGCCAGCTCGACCGCCCTGAAGCAGATGCCTATGCTCTTGCCCTGGAGGTGATGGCCGCCGCCGCTCAACTTCCCGGCGCCCGCGAAGGGATGGCGGCCTTCCTGGCGAAGCGCCCACCCGTCTGGCGCGATTAGCGCGGTCGTGCAGATCATGGAGCAGGCACGCAAGGCGCAGTGAGGCACCCGGCCGGATCGGTATCCACCGAGCTGATCGTCATGGGCACCGAGGACGGCGACCTCGCCGACCCGGCCGCCGAGGCGCAGCGGATCGCGAACGAGGCCTCCGGCCCGTCCCAGGTCGCGATGGTGGAGGGCTCGGGGCACTACCCGCACGCCGACAACCCGGAATTCGTCGCGCACACTGTCGCGACATTCCTGAAGGAGCTGTGATGCCCCACGTGGGTAACCTCCCCGTCACCTCGACCTCCGCAGCGAAGGAGCCGTGATGCCACGCGCCGGACTCTCCCCCACCGCAGTGGTGGACGTCGCCGTCGCCGTCGTCGACGAGGGCGGCCCCCGCGCCCTGTTACGCGCCTACCGCGACTACGCCGTGGAACACCCCCACCGGTACGCGACGCTGCCACAGAGCCCGCGCGAGACACCGGGCTGGGACACCGCCGGCCGCCGCCTGATGGACACCATCTTCGCTGTCCTGACCGGTTGCGGCGTCACCGGGGCAGAGGCGGTGCACTTCACCCGCTGCATCCGCGCCGCCGGGCACGGCTTCGCCACCTTGGAGTCGCAGGGCGGCTTCCAGCTCGCCGAAGACATCGAGACATCCTTCGCCACCCTGACCCGCATGGTGCTCAGCGCGCTGCCGTCACGGTGAACCCGAAGCCGCGGCGCTTGCCACTCGGGGAAGCACGCCGGAGACGTCCAAAATGATCGAGGGCTCGATCGGTCGCTGCCTCGACTACCTGGAAGATCATGTCGGCGCGAAGGATTCGGTGCGGGACTACGGGTTGTCACCTTGGTCGGGACGAGTTGCGGAATCGGTGGCGGGCAGGTGAGTCGCGGCTGCCAGGGGTCTCAGGGACCACCCTGTGCAAGTACGTCCGGAGTGGACCGCGAGTAACCGACGTACTTTCGCACCGAGTTGCCCGGGCTGAAGTCCGGAGGGGCGACCCAGTCGGCTGCGCCGGCCCAGAACCAGGATCGTGTGAGCGTAATGCCGATTGCCGGGGTGCCGAAACCCGTTCGATGGCAGGCTGTTACGGGTGGTGGGTATGGAAACCGGGGGTTTGTTCCGGCTGGTCGCAGCGCTGTTCAGACCCGTCGTGTCGTTGTATCGGATGTGGCGGCCGAGCACCGACAGGCTTTCGATCGCGGTCCTGTCCGATGAACTGGCCGGCCGGGTCAAGCGGGAAGAACAACGCCTGCGGCGGGCTCTGCAGGCCGAGGGCAGCACATTCATGCCTGTGGAGTTCACTGCCGCCCCGCAGCCACACCGCGCTGGTGAGGTACTCGAGTCGGCAGCGGTCGACGAGATCGCCGAGTACTTCACGCTGCCCGAGCAGCCGCACCGCCGGCGATTGGTCGTGCTCGGCGACGCGGGGAGCGGCAAAACGGTCGCGGCCACCTATCTGGTACTCGGACTACTGGACAACCGCTGGGATATGGCCGACGCCCGCCGGGCCGAGAACCCGATACCGGTGCGGGTCAACGCCGCCGGCTGGGGCGGCGAGGAGGATCTATCCCGATGGCTGACCACCCGGCTGGGCTACGACTACCGGCTTCGCCCCAACGTCGCTCAGGAAATGCTCGACCGCGGCCTGGTCCTGCCTGTGATCGACGGTCTCGACGAAATGGACACCCACGGTAGTGACCGCTCACGCGCTCGCGCGCTGCTGAACCGACTCAACAGTGCCCCGTGGCGGGACCGACCCGCAGTGGTTCTGTGCCGCACCACCGAATTCGACCGACTGACCCGAGACGGTGAGGACAACGGTCTGCACGGCGCCACCACGATCATCCTGCAACCCCTGCTCACCGTCCGGGCGGTCGGCCACCTCACCACCTATCAACACGACATCGGTACCAATAGCGCAGCCTGGACCGATATCATCAGCCACCTACGTAGCCGGCCCCACAGCCCCCTGGCCACGGCGCTGCAGACACCTTGGCTACTCGGCCTCACCGCCACCACCTTGCGCGACAACCCGTCCACCGCCCCCCGGCTCCTCGCCTGCACCGACCCTGACGAGGTCCGCGAACTACTGTTCGCCGCGCAGATTCCCACGGTTGTGAGAGCGACCGACGACAGCAGGGAATATCGCGACTACAACGGCGATAACGTCGAGAAATGGCTGCAATCCCTGGCCCAGTGCCTCCAGCGGCGTCGTGACACCGGCCGAGACGGCACCGCCATAAGACTCGACGAGATCTGGGAAATCGCAGGTTCCGCCCGCACCCGTGTCCTGCACTCCGTTGTGGTCGCGCTCGGAGTCGGGATCACGGGCGGACACGCGTTATGGCTCCTCGATGGGCTCACGGCCGGGATCACAGGCGGGATCGGGCTCGGGATCACAGCCGGACTCGTGGTCGGCCTCGGCCCGGCCCCGGCAGCAGCTCGTCTGGCATGGAGTGTGCCCGGCCGTTCTCGCTGGAAGAAAGGGCTCCTGGGTGGGCTCATCACCGGGCTCACGACCGGACTCGTGGCCGGGCTCAGGGCCGGGATTACGGGCGGTCTCACGGCCGGGCTCACGGAAGGGCTCAGGGCCGGCTTCACGGCCGGCCTCATGGGAGGGCTGGCGACCGGACTCGCCTTGGGGCTCGCGGCCGACGCGAAAGACCAACTGGCTCTCGGGATCGATGCGCGGCGACTCATCCGTGATGACATCCGAGCCGCCCTCTCGTGCGTCGTTCTGCTCGGACTCGTAGTCGCTCCCATGGCCGCGCTCACGGACGGGCCCCGGCTCGCGGTCGCGCTGTTTCTGGCATGCGGGGCCGGTTTCGGGCTCACGGGCGCGCTCACGGGCGGGCATGCAGCAGGGCGGTTCTACGCCGCTGTAGCCATCTTCTGGGTCACGGAGGATTTCGCGAGGAAACCTGCCGCGTTCCTCGACTGGGCTCGCCGCGGGGGCCTGCTCCGGCTCGACGGCACCGCCTACCAGTTCCGGCACGAGACCTATCAGCAATGGACGCACGCCCGCGCGCATCCTGCCGCACTCGAGGCCGCCACTCCGCTGGATCGGTTCGATCCAGGGTCTCGGTCGGGGTGAGGGCAATTGTTGGCGAGGCCCGCGCCGGCGGATGATGATGCGGCCATCAGCCCCGACGTCCCGGAAGTGAACTGTGCCGCACACCAGAGTCCCCGCCATCCACCTGGGTCCGGAATTCGACCCCGCCCTCGCCCGGGGAATCGAGGCGGGGGGTGGCCGGCTGGTGTCGTTGGACGACGCCGACGCGGTGGTGTGGAAGGGCGGACCGGATTCTTTCCCCGCGCGGTTGCCGGACGCGGTGCGGTGGGTGCAGCTGCCGAGTGCGGGGATCGAACGGTGGCTCACCGCGGGACTCATCGACAACGACCGCGTCTGGACCTCGGCGGCCGGCGCCTACGCGACGAGTGTGGCCGAGCACGCGGTCCTGCTGCTGCTGGCGGGTGTGCGGGGACTGGGTGAACAGGCGCGTGCGACCTCATGGCGCAAGACCGAGTTCGAGGCGCGGGTGGGGACGTTGCACGGGGCCACTGTCGCCATCATCGGCTGCGGGGGTATCGGCCGGGCGATGATCCCACTGCTGCGCGCGTTCGGGGCACAGGTGCTGGCCTCTACCCGGTCCGGCACACCGGTGCCCGGAGCCGCCGAAACGGTGGACGCGAGCCGGAACGCCGAACTCTTCTCGCGCGCGGACCATATCGTGATCGCGGCACCGGCGAATGCCGATACCGCGCACCTCGTCGACGCCGGCGCACTGGCGCGGATGAAACCTGCGGCCTGGATCGTGAACATCGCGCGGGGGTCCCTGATCGATACCGATGCGCTGGTGCGGGCGCTGCGCGCGGAGGCCATCGGGGGCGCGGCACTGGATGTCACGGACCCGGAACCGCTGCCGGACGGGCATCCGCTCTGGTCGCTACCCAATGCGGTGATCACGCCGCATCTGGCCAATCCGTCGAACGGTCTGCCCGGTCTGTTGGCCGAACATGTGCGGGCGAATGTCGAGCGGTTCGCGGCCGGTGAACCGCTACTGTCCCTGGTCGATCCCGACCGCGGCTACTGACGGGACGGAAACGCCCCTCCGTTCCCGGCGGATCAGACCTCGAGTATCTCGTCGATCGGGCGCCGCGGGGTATCGGAGAGCGGCGCGGCACTGCGGGAACTCCAGCCGACCCGCACCATGGACTGGGGGTAGGCGCAGTCGTGGAGCAATCCGGTCCGGATCTCCTGTCGTGCGTCCGGTACGCCGAGAGGTTCGGTCTGCACGCTGGTCGCCAAGCCCAGTTCGGTCGCGGTGAGCAGGAGTGCGCTGGTGGCCTCCCCTGCCCGCAGTTGCGCCCGCCGGTCGTCACGGGTGGTACCGACAACGAGCCAGTACGCGGCATCCGGTTGGTTCGCCGGATCGAGCAGGGCCGGATCGGCGAAGGTGCGCACCGGGATCTCACCGGCGGGGCGCGCGGCGGGCGCGTTCTGGGAGGGCACTCCGTCGGTCAGCCGGTCGCGGCCGCTCCACCGGGCGATCTCGGCCCGGTACAGCCGGTCGGTCGCATGCGCGGCGACCGCGTGCTGCATGGGAGTCGCCAACCGTGGCAGCAGCGTGTCGGGAACCTGACGGACGGCGGCGCCGCGGGCCGAGACCTGAGCGGCCAGGGAGCGCAGATAGCGCGCCGGGATCGGTTTGGGCAGGTAGTGGCGGCGGTCGGTGCGGCGCAGCAGGATGGCCGCGGCCAGCTCGATCTCGGCGTCGGTCGGTGGCCGGCGGGTGGTGTAGATCGTGGCGAGATGGTCGGGGTCGCCCGGATCCGGGCAGTAGTCCACGGCGGAGGCCCAGCCGAGCGCGGCCAGAGCGGCACGCATATGGTGCAGCGCCGCGCCGCAGCTGACGACGAGCGAGCGCAGCGAGGGGTCGGTGACCGTCAGTTGCCGGCCGGTATCGGCGAAGAGTTGGAGGCCGGTGCCGACGGGCCGCCAGCGCCAGGGCTGGGTGTTGTGCACGGACGGCGCGCGGACTGCCAGGCCGAGAGCGATATCGGTGGCCTCACGATCGGGAATCGTGCAGGACATTGAATTGCGTCCTTCCGATGACAGACGATGTGCAGATTTCCGGCTCGGACAATTCGCCGGCGGTCGCGGCGAGCACGACCACGGCACCACGGCGTCGCCGGCCCCTTGCCGGATGCCTGCGGTGCGGATTCCCTGAATCCGAGAGTAGCCAGTCCGCACCCGGGCGGCACGGGTCTCGCCGAGATTTGCCAGGGGATTCCCCGGGCAGCGGCGCGGCGCGGCCACGAATCGCCCACCGGGCGCGATGATTCGAGGTCTTACCTGGTGGTGATTATGTGCCCGTTCGAATTATATGACTATGGTCACACCGCTGGGCTGTTACCGGATATTCGCTATCCGGCGCCGGGCCGGCGCGGACGGACACGGTGCGGCCGGTCCTGTTTCCCGGCCCGGAAGCCGGGTAGATCGGCAGTACTCTGGCCTACTACCCCTGGTGACCAGCTGTGACAGATGCGAAACACCGAAGAAAGGGATGCACATCATGCTGCTACGCCGGTTCGCCCGCCCCCTGCTGGCGAGTGCGTTCGTCGTCAACGGAGTCGAAACACTGATGCATCCGGAATCACGGGTGAAGGAGGCGTCGACTCTGGTTCACAAGGGGAAGGAATCGCTGCCGTCCGATATCGCGGGCAACCTGCCCGCCGACCCCAGCACCCTGGTGCGGGTGACCGCGGCCGTGCAGATCGCCGGGGGCGCACTCCTGGCGCTGGGCAAGGCGCCGCGCCCGGCGGCGCTGGCACTGGCGGCGACCGTGGTTCCGGCGACGGTCACCGAACAGAACTTCTGGGCCGAGAACGACCCCGAGCGCCGCGCCGCGAAACGGACGGCGTTCCTCAAGGACGTGAGCCTGCTCGGGGGCCTGATGATCGCGGCGTCGGACACCGCGGGTAAGCCCTCGCTGGGCTGGCGGGGACGCCGCGCGGCCCGCCGCGCCGCCGCGACTGTCGGCGGCGCGCTCCCGGTGGGTGCCTCGGGCCGCGGCGGCACGGGCGAGGCCGTCCGGCTGCACTTGCACCAAGCCGCCGACCGGAGCCGGGATCTGGCGGGTACCGCGGCCGGCCGCGGGGCGGAACTGGCCGAGATCGCCCAGCAGCGTGGCCCGGTGTGGGCGGACACCGCCAAGAAGCGGGGCGCCGACTGGGCCGAGATCGCGAAGCATCGCGGTGCCGAGCTGGCCGACACCGCCCAGACCCGCGGCCCCGAATGGGCCGCGGTCGCCAAGAGCCGGGCCGCCGAGATCGCGGACTACACCAAACACCGCGGCAGCGAGCTCGCCGAGACGGCCCAGAGCCGGGGGCCGGAGTGGGCGGAGGCGGCCAAACACCGCGCCGCCGAACTCGCCGACTACACCAAACACCGCGGTGGCGAGCTCAGCGCTTCGGCGAAGGCGCAGCGCGCGGAACTGGCCAAGGCGAAGGCGAAGGCCGACAAAGCGAAGGCGAAGGCCAAGAAGAAGGCCGACAAGGCGAAGGCCAAGCTCCGCTGACCACATCGGCGAATCCGACGGTGCCCGGACCGAGCAGGGTCCGGGCATCGTCGCGTCACATCCCGGGAAACTCGAGGATCGGTGCCGGGTAGTCGACGTCGAGCCGCCACGGCCGGTGGACGGCCCGGCCTTCGATGCCGGCGAGTTCGGGGATCCAGCGCCGCACATAGTCGCCGTGCGGGTCGTAGCGGTCGGCTTGGCGGAGCGGGTTGAGCACCCGGTTCGGACGGGTGTCGTTGCCGGTCCCGGCGACCCATTGCCAGTTGAGCTGATTGTTCGCCAGGTCCGCGTCGACCAACCAGTACAGGAAGTGCCGCGCACCGGCCCGCCAGTCCACCCGCAGTGATTTGGCGAGAAAACTCGCGGTGATCAGGCGGGCACGATTGTGCATCCAGCCCTGTGCGCGCAACTGCCGCATCCCGGCGTCGACGATCGGGATACCGGTGTGCCCTTCGCGCCAGGCTTGGAGCGCCTGCTCGTCGTCGCGCCAGCGGATATCCCGCGGGCGATAATCGGCCCATGCCGCGGCGGGCCGGGCGGCCAGGACCTGGTGGTGGAAGTCGCGCCAGGCCAGCTGCCGGACGAACGCGGCGGCCCCCTCGGAGGAATCCCCGGCGCGGCGAACCACTTCCCCTGGCGAGAGGCAGCCGAAATGCAGATAGGGCGACAGCCGCGAGGTGGTGTCGGCGGCCAGATCGTCGCTACCGGACGTGTAACCGTCGAGGTGGCGGGAAAGCCAGTCGCGCAGTAATTTCCGGCCCGTGGTCTCCCCGCCGACCGACAATTCGGGAGAGGGCTTCCCCGCGCCCGGCTCGCCCGGCTCCGGGAGCGATCCGGCCGCGATCTCCGGCAGCTCGAGATGCCGTGGGGCCCGCAGCGGCGCCCGGTGCCGGTCGCTGGTCCAGCGCCGCAGATAGGGCGTGAACACCGCGAAGTGGTCGTTACCGGCGGGGACGAGATCCCCCGGCGGTACCACGGTCAGTGAGGCGCGGTGGACCCGCAGGTCGCGACCGTCGCGTGCCAGACGCTCGCGCAGCCGCCGCTCCCGGAGACGGCTGTAGGCGCTGACATCCGCGGCGATGTGGACCACCGGCGCGTTCACCTCCGCGGCCACCCGCGCCACCTCTTCGGCGACGTCTCCGGCGCGGACGACGAGCTGCCCGCCGAGCGCCCGGAGTTCGTCGTCGAGTTCGCGCAGCGCGGCAGCCAGGAATTGCCCGCGGTTGGGCGGGCAGGAACGACCGGCCAGGATGGCCTCGTCGAGGACGAAGAGGGGGGCCACCGTATCGGCCTCCCGGTGCGCCGCGCTGAGCACCGGATTGTCCCGGACCCGCAGGTCGCGGGTGAAGACGGCGACCGCCGCCGTGGTCACGCGAACCAGACCAGGCAGAACGTGTGCCCGACCGGGTCGGTGTAGACCCGGAACGTCTCCTCCGCGTGGACGAACGTGGCGCCCAGCGCCAGCACGGCCGGTTCGGCGACCTCCACATCGCTCACCAGCACATCGAAGTGGACCTGCTGCGAACCGGCCGGGTCCGGGAACCGGGGCGGCCGATACTCCGGCGACAGCTGGAACGCCAGGCGCCGACCCTGCGGGTCGACCATGGCGACCCAGGTGTCGTCGCTTTCCGCGCGCACCACTTCCCCGCCGAGCAATCCGAGATAGAACTCGGACAGCTTCCACGGATCCGGGCAGTCCAGTACAACCGTCCGCAATCCCGCTACCCCGTCGGCCGCCATGGAACGGCCCTCCTTCCGCACGTGATACCCGTTGCGTACCCGGGTCCTCGTCGGGAAAACCGGCACGCACTGCGCGCCGAGTGTAGGGCGGGGACCCGGGTCCGGAGGGGATGCGCGTCAGCGCGTCGGCGGCGGCACCTCTTCGTAGACCTCGTCCACGGCGCCGGCGAGCAGACGGTCGGTCATCTCCTGCTTCAATACGGTCAGCCGGGCGTCGTCCGCCGCGTCGCGGTCCCGCCGCGCGCCGAGGTCGATGAATTCGGGGGTGACGAATCCCGCGTCCCGTAGTCGCAGCAGGACGGTGCGGTCGCGGTAGGTGAATTCCCAGACGTAGCGGGCCAGCACGGGACCGCGCTCGGTGGCCCCGAGTTCGGGGACGACGGCGAAACGGTCGCCGGTGACCGCGCGCAGCGCCATCTCGATCGCGTCGCGGCCGCCCGGGCCGGGAAAGGCGGTGCGGACCGCGATTTCCCGTCGTTCGACGGAGCCCAGCAGTGAAACGGCATGCCGCATAGCGCAATACGCGTGCGCGACGCCACCGGGGAACTCGATGCCGTGGTATTTCATCAGGTCGTCGAACGAGAGCTCGATCGGTGTCCCGGCGTCGAGAACTGTCAGCATGGCTTCTCCCTTTTCCTGGTGGCCCAGTGCAGTGCCGAATAGAGCAGTTGGGTCGCTCCGGGCATGAAACCGGAGCCGTGGTGGTACACCGGGTCCATCGTGGTGACGAGCAGCCGGCCCGCGGCCGAGCGCTCGTCGATATAGAGGACGGAGCCGTCGCGGACGCCGTCCTCGGTGTGCAGGTCGACGAGACTCACCGCGCCCGGCGGCGGTTCCAGCACCCCGTGGTAGTGCCAGATCACCGCGCGGTCGGCGAAGAACTGCCACGCGGGATGGCCGGCGGCCTGTTTCCGGAGCCGGTGGTCCTCGCCGGTACGCCACCACCAGAACACGGTGGGCCGGGGCTCCTCCCGTACTCCGGGCAGCCACTGTCCGGCGTGGTTCTCACCGAATACGAGCACGGTGGCGCCGCGGTCGAGCGCGGCGAGGACGGTATCGGTCCACCGCCCGAGCAGGTCCGGGCGGAGGCGGTCGGCGACCACGATCACCTCGGCCGCGCCGACTTCGTCCAGGGCGCCGGTGCGCACGTGTACCGGCCGGATCCGGTAGGGCGCCAGGGCCGGATCGGCGAGGGTGGCCAGCTGGGCGTGGCTGCCGCCGTGCAGGAAGGCGATACCGGTTCCGGGGTCAGTCATCCTCGCCTCCCAGCCAGCGCAGCAGCTGCGGGTACAGCCGCGCGGTACCGCGCTCGGCGATCGCGAATTGCAGCAGGTCGTTACCGCCGTGGACCAGGACCCGGCCGGCGCCGAGCGGGTAGTCGTAATCGATCGGGGCGCGGGTGCGGCCGATGGTGTGGACTACCCGGGCCTGCTCGGGCAGATCCAGAGAGCAACCGCGCCCGTAGAATCCGGCGACACCGATGCGTTCCAGTTCCGCGAACGGGACGGGTCCACGGGTGCCGGTGTTGTAGAGGAACGATTCCGGGTCGGTGCCGGCCCACACCGGGTGTTCGGTCACCCGGGTCAGGGCGAGGTCGCGCGGGTTGCGGAACTCCAGCTTGCGCCATCTCGTCAGGCCGTCGAGGAACACCCGTTGCACGTGCCCGTTCACGACGATCCGCCCGCCGCGCGCGACGAACGAATCGAGCAACGCACGCTGTTCGACCAGGTATTCCTGATCCACATCACCGGTCAGGTAGAGACCGGTGACCTCGCCGGTGCACTCCCCCGGCAGGTCGTAGACGTCGACCTCGCGGAACCCGCCGGCGTGCTCGCCGGTGCGTGGGGCCATCACGGCTTTGAGCACCGTCATGAGATCCCCCGCCCGAAATCCGGGACGGTGAGCCGCCGGACCGCACTGGGCGTCTCGATATCGGCGGTCACGATCGGCACGCCGTACATCTCCGACAGCAGTGTGCCGGTGAGCAGTTCGCGGGTCGGGCCGAGACGCCGATCGTCGGCGGTGACCATCAGCATCGACCGTTCGGCCACGTGCAGGGCGTGATCGGGATGGTGGGTGGTCATCACGACCGCCATTCCCTCGTCGGCCAGCGCGCGGAGCACGGTCAGTACCTGGGCCTGGTTCCGCAGGTCCAGGGCGGCCGCGGGTTCGTCGAGCACGATGGTGTCGCAGTCGGAAACCAGTGCCCGGGCGATGAGTACCAGCGCACGCTCGCCTCCGCTGAGCGCGGTGTAGTCGCGGTCGGCGAGGTGCGGTACGCCCACCCGGCGCAGCGCCTCCCGGGCGGCGGCGCGATCGACGGCCGTGGGAGTGCTGTAGATCTTCACCGTGCGGGCCCGGCCCATGAGGACGATGTCGAGCACCGAGAACGAGAACACGACCGAATGGCTCTGCGGGACATACCCCACCGGGCCGGAGGATTCGACCGATCCGGAGACCGGCCGGATGAGACCCGCCAGGCATTTGAGCATGGTGGTCTTACCGCGGGCGTTCGGTCCGAGCACGGCGAACACCTCGCCCGCGGCAGCGCGGACCGAGACATCGCGGAAGATCCACGGTCCCTTGGCCGAATAGCGGTAGGAGAGCGAACTAGTGCCTCGTCAAGCAACGTTGGGTAGGTAATCCGGGCGCCGGATTGTGGAGTTGACTGCGAACTCTGTCTTGGGGCGGGCGTGCTGGTTGTG
>NZ_JBEXLL010000100.1:0-17209 GCF_040609955.1 Nocardia sp. NPDC004568 | reverse complement strand
GACCTGGCTACACACCTACAATCACCACCGCGGCCACACCGCACTCGGCGGACACCCACCAGCAGCCCGCGTGCCTAACCTCTCAGGTCAGTACACCTAGCCGCGAACCCGGGCGAGTACCGCCTCGACCGCGGATTCGGCGGGTACGTCCTGTGCCTCCCCGGTGAACCGGTCGCGCAGCTCCACCTTGCCCTCGGCCCAGCCGCGGCCGATCACCAGCACATAGGGCATACCGAGCAGTTCGGCGTCCTTGAACTTCACGCCGGGCGAGGCGGTGCGATCGTCGAAGAGCACGTCGAGGCCCTGCGCGTGCAGCGCCGCCACCACCTCTTCGGCACCGGCCCGGGCGGCCTCGTCCTTGTTGGCGATCACCACGTGCACGTCGTACGGCGCCACCTCGGTCGGCCAGCGCAGACCCTTGTCGTCGTGCTGCTGTTCGGCGATGACGGCCACCATGCGCGAGACGCCGATCCCGTAGGACCCCATGACCAGCCGCACCGGCTTGCCGTTCTCACCCAGGACATCGACCTCGAAGGCGTCGGTGTACTTGTAGCCGAGCTGGAAGATGTGGCCGATCTCGATACCGCGCGCCGAGACCAGCGGGCCGCGGCCGTCGGGCGACATATCCCCGTCGCGCACCTGCGCGGCCTCGATGGTGCCGTCCGGGGTGAAATCCCGGCCGGCCACCAAGCCGACGACATGTTTGCCGGGTCGGTCGGCGCCGGTGATCCACGAGGTCCCGGCGACCACCCGCGGGTCGACCAGGTAACGGATACCGTTGGCCTGCAAACTCTTCGGTCCGATATAGCCCTTGACCAGGAAGGGATTCGCGGCGAAATCGGCGTCGGTGAGCAGTTCCACCTCGGCCGGTTCGACCGACGCGCCGAGCCGCTTGTCGTCGACCTCGCGATCGCCGGGCACGCCGATACCGAGGATCTCGGTTTTCCCGTCGGGATGCCGCAGCTTCACCATGACGTTCTTCAGCGTGTCCGCGGCGGTGACCGGGCGACCGTAGCGGTCGGCGATCCCGGCGCCGTTCGCCCAGTCCACCAGGGTCGCGATGGTCGGGGTATCGGGGGTGTCGTGGACCTGCGCCGCGGGCAGCCCCTCGATGGGCAGTGGATCGGGCGCCGCGGTGACCACGGCTTCCACATTCGCGGCGTACCCGGACTCCCGGCACACCACATAGGTGTCCTCGCCGACCGGGCTGTCGGCCAGGAACTCCTCGGAGGCACTACCGCCCATGGCGCCGGAGGTCGCGGCGACGATCACGTACTTCACGCCGAGCCGGTCGAAAATGCGCTGGTAGGCCTCGCGGTGCGCGGTGTAGCTGGCTTTCAGACCGTCCTCGTCCAGGTCGAAGGAATAGGAGTCCTTCATGATGAATTCGCGGCCGCGCAGGATGCCGGCCCGTGGCCGTTCCTCGTCGCGGTACTTGGCCTGGATCTGGTACAGGGTGACCGGAAGATCCTTATAGGAGTTGTACTCACCCTTCACGGTGAGGGTGAACAGTTCCTCATGGGTGGGGCCGAGCAGATAGTCGGCACCCTTGCGGTCCTGCAGCCGGAACAGGGCGTCGCCGTATTCGGTCCAGCGGTTGGTGGCCTCGTAGGGGTCGCGCGGCAGCAACGCCGGTAGTGAGATCTCCTGCGCGCCGATGGCGTTCATCTCCTCGCGCACCACCTCCTCCACCTTGTGCAGCACCCGCAGGCCCAGCGGCAGCCACGAGTACACACCCGGCGCGATCCGGCGCACATAGCCGGCGCGCACCAGCAGCTTGTGGCTGGGCACCTCGGCGTCGGCGGGGTCGTCGCGCAACGTACGGAGGAACAGTCGGGAGAGGCGGGTGATCACGGTTGCCCAGCGTAGCCCCTGTGCGTCCGCCGGCCACATTCGATTACCGGTGGTGAGCGCCGTGCGCCCGGCGCGGCCGCCGCACCCCCGGATCCGTCCCGCCGGGGCCGGCGGGCGCGTGGGGCGGCGGCCGGTACCGTAACCGGTCGTGCTGGTGCTGCTCCCCCCTTCCGAAACCAAATCCGACGGCGGTTCCGGCGGCCCGCTGGATCTGTCGGCGCTGGCCTTCGACTCGCTCACCGAGATTCGCGCGCAGCTGGTCGGCGATCTGGTCGCGCTGGCCGGTGACCCGGACACCGCCCGGGCCGCCCTCGGGCTCGGTAAGAACTCCGAGGCAGAGCTGGCCCGCAACGCCGCGGTGCGCACCTCCCCCACCCGGTCGGCGCTGGAACGCTACACCGGCGTCCTGTACGACGCGCTGGGCGCGAGTACCTTCACCCGGGCCCAGCGGGCGAAGGCCCTCGCCCGGATCGCGATCGGCTCGGCCCTTTTCGGCGCGGTCCGTGCCGGTGACCCCATCCCCGCCTACCGGCTGTCGGGCGGCTCGAAACTGCCGGGCCGTCCGACACTGGCGGCGGTCTGGCGCGATCATCTGGGCCCCGCCCTGCGCGAGGCGGCCGACGAGGAACTCGTCGTGGACCTGCGGTCGGGCACCTACCAGCAACTCGGCCGGGTACCGGGCGCGGTCACCGCGACGGTGCTCACCGAGCACCCGGACGGATCACGCACGGTGGTCAGTCACTTCAACAAGCATCACAAGGGCCTGCTGGCGCGGGCGCTGGTGCTCACCCGCGCAGAACCCGGCGATATCCGCGCGGTCGCCCGGGTCGCGAACAAGGCCGGACTGCGCACCGAGATCGCCTCCGATACCGAGTTGATCGTCCTCACCTGATTCCGGCGCGGCCGGCGGCGCCGCGACCGCGCACGGCGGATACCGGTGCTCCACGGGCATCAACCGGTGTGTCCCGCGAAGCCGCCCGGTCGGGCGACCCGGCGGACTTCAGCCGGCCCCGGGACCTCCGCCGGGCGGCTGCGGACCGCACCGCACCGGGCCGTAGGCTCGAGCCTTGTGCCGAACACGTCAGCCGATACCGACAACCTGTCCGCCGGGGACTCGAACTACCTGGTGGGACTCGATCTGAACGGACGCCGGGTCGTCGTCGTGGGCGGGGGCAGCGTGGCACAGCGCCGATTGGGCCTGCTCATCGCCGCCGGAGCGGCCGTCGAGGTGATCACCCGGCGGGCCACCCCCGCGGTCGAGGCGATGGCCACCGCGGGCCAGATCACGCTCAGCCTGCGCGATTACGCCGACGGTGACCTCGACGGCGCCTGGTACGCCATCGCCTGCACCGACGGACCCGAGACCAATGCCGCCGTGGTCGCCGAGGCGACCCGGCGCCGGATCTTCTGTGTCCGCGCCGATCACGCGCAATCCGGGACGGCGGTCACCCCGGCGACCGCCCGCTACGACGGGATGACCCTGGGCGTGCTGGCCGGCGGCCGGCATCGGCGCTCGGCCGCGGTTCGCACAGCGCTGCTGGAAGCGCTGCAATCGGGCGTGGTCACCGACGACGCGACCCCCATGACGCCCGGAGTCGCGCTGGTCGGCGGCGGACCCGGCGATCCCGATCTGATCACCGTGCGCGGCCGGCGGTTACTGGCCCGGGCCGATCTCGTGGTGGCCGACCGCCTGGCCCCGCCGGAGTTGCTGGCCGAGCTGGGACCGGATGTCGAGGTGGTGGACGCCGCCAAGATCCCTTATGGGCGCGCGATGGCGCAGGATGCCATCAACCGGACTCTCGTGGACGGCGCCCGCGCGGGGAAGTTCGTGGTCCGGCTCAAGGGCGGAGACCCCTATGTGTTCGGGCGCGGTTACGAGGAGCTCGAGGCGTGTGTCGACGCCGGGGTGCCGGTGACGGTGGTGCCGGGCGTCACCAGCCCGATCTCGGTACCGGCGGCCGCGGGGATCCCGGTCACCCATCGCGGGGTCACTCATGAATTCGTGGTGGTCAGTGGCCATATCCCACCCGACCATCCGGATTCGCTGGTCGACTGGCCGGCGCTGGCCCGGTTGCGCGGCACTCTGGTCCTCATGATGGCGGTGGAGCGGATCGAGCAGTTCGCGGCGGTGCTGCGCGCGGGTGGGCGCCCCGGCGAGACCCCGGCCACGGTGATCCAGGAGGGAACCCTGCGTGGTCAGCGGGTACTGCGGGCCACCCTCGACGATGTGGCCGAACGCGTCCGCGCCGAAGGTATCCGGCCGCCGGCGATCATTGTGATCGGGCCCACGGCCGGGTTCAGCGCCGCGCCGGTAGCCGCCGGCGACGGTCGGTTACAGTGACCCACTGTGCTCGATAACCCCCCAGCTATCCGGTATCCGGTGACGAAACGAGCCTTCGGCCTCGCCATTCTCGTGCTCAGCGGGTTACAGCTGATGGTGGTGCTGGACGGCACCGTGGTGATCTTGGCCCTGCCGCGGCTGCAGGAGGAAATGGGCCTGTCCAGTTCGGGCAGCGCGTGGACCATCACCGCCTACGGACTGCCGTTCGCCGGTCTGATGCTGCTCGGCGGCCGGATCGGTGATTCGTTCGGACGCCGTCGCATGTTCGTCCTCGGTGTCGGCCTGTTCACGCTGGCCTCCATGCTGTGCGGGCTGGCACAGGGTGAGCAGATGCTCATCGCCGCGCGCGCCTTCCAGGGCACCGGTGCCGCGCTCGCCGCGCCCACCGCCTTCGCGCTGGTCGCCAGCACCTTCGCCCCGGGCCGGGTCCGCAACCAGGCCTTCGCCATCTTCGGCTCGATGGTCGCGCTGGGTTCGGTCGGCGGACTGGTGATCGGCGGCGCGCTGACCGAGGCCAGCTGGCGATGGATCTTCCTGATCAATGTGCCGATCGGCGTACTCATCGTGATCGGCGCGCTGTTCGCGCTCCGCGATACCCAGCATCAGCGGCTGACCCTGGATGTGCGCGGCGCGTTCCTCGGCACTCTGGCCTGCGCGCTGATCGTCTGGGGTGCCACCGAGGGACCGGAGCTGGGCTGGGGTGATCCGCTCGTCTACGGCACCCTCATCGCGGGCGCCGTGCTGCTGCCGCTGTTCGTCTTCGCCGAACGTCATGTGGACAACCCCCTGCTGCCGTGGACGCTGTTCGACAGCCGCGACCGCGTCTCCACCTTCGTGGTGATCCTGCTCGCCAGCGGCGTGCTGGGCGCCACCACCTATTTCGCCGGCCTGTTCGTGCAGAACGTGGTCGGTTACAGCCCGCTGGTCGCCGGGATCTCGTTCATCCCGTTCACCGTCGGCGTCGGCCTGGGCAGCGCGGTGGCCACCCGGCTGGCCCTGCACGTCGCACCCCGGTGGCTGCTGGTGGGCGCGTCCGTGGTGCTGATGGCCGGCCTCGGCTACGGCTCGACACTGGACGCCGACGTCGGCTACTGGTCCACCCTGCTGCCGCTGTTCTCGGTGATCGGTTTCGGCATCGGTATCGCCATGGTGCTCATCCCGCTGTGTGTGCTGGTCGGGGTGCCGCCGGACGAGATCGGCCCGCTCTCGGCGATCGGCCAGATGTTCCTGAATCTGGGGACCCCCATCGCCATCGGCGTGCTCACTCCGCTGGCCGCCTCCCGGACCCTGTCCGAGGGCGGGACCATCAAGAAACCGGCCGAGATGACGGCGGCGGAGATCACCGCGCTCGGCGACGGTTACACCCTGGCGCTGCTGGTGGCCGCGATCGGCGGCCTGCTGGTGGGCCTGATCGCGCTGACCCTGCGCTACACCGCGCAGGAGGTCGCCCGGGCCCAGCACGCCCAGGACGAAGCCCAGTCGGCCTGAGCCCGGCGACCACCGGTCACCGGTCACCGGTTTCAGAGCCTGCCGGTGATCTTGGTCGGGGTGATCCGCACGGCCACCCGGGGGCCGTCGTCCACCGAGGCCGGATTGAACTCGGCGTAGGGCTTTCCGGTGTATTTGATCGACATCCGGTCGCCGACCAGCATGTCGGGGTCCGGGGTGAGGGTGGCGGTGCCCCGGATCTCCGCGTAGACGTACGGGTTGTCCGGCGGCGCGATCAGGACGGAGATGCGCGGATCACGGGCCAGATTCTTACCCTGGACGCGGTCGGTCGTCGTGGAGTAGAGCAACTCGTCGCCGTCGCGGTCGATCCAGGTGACGGTCAGATGCGGATGTCCGTCGCGGCCGATGGTGGCGACGGTCACGAACAGTCTGGCGTCGTCGATGTACTTCTTGACGGTGTCGGGCAACGAGATAGCGCTCATGATCACCAGCAACCGGCACCCGCGCGGGTTCATTCCGGCTCACCCCGGTGGATCCGCCTCCAGTTCGGCCAGCAGCAGCGCCATCAGCCCCGACTCCTGGGTCTGCGCGGTGATCATCTCCCGGGCCGCCTGTTTCACCACACCGTCGGTGAGCAGCGCGTCGGCCACCCGGGCCATGGCGATACCGCCCTCGTGATGGCGCTGCATCAGTCGCAGGAACAGCAGCGCGGCGGCGCGGCCCCGCGCGGCCGCGAGGTCGTCGAGTTCGGCCTGCGTGGCCATCCCCGGCATCGCGGCCGGGACCGGGTCGGGGGCGGCGTGGTGATCGTGGGTCCGCTCGGGCATCCAGCTCATCGGCTCCGCGCCCGCGGCCGGCGCGCCCGCCAGACGCAACCAGCCCAGGAGGGTGCCGATCTCGGAGAGCTGGGCGTCCTCGATCTGCCGGGCCAGACCCCGCACCGCGGGGGCGGCGCCGGGATCGAGCCGCTGCACCATCACCAGTGCCTGGTGGTGATGGGCGGCCATGTCCTGGACGAATCCGATCTCCGTGACGGACAGGATCTCCGGTGCGGGTGGATCGTCGACGAACAGCGGACGCAGGGCCGCCCCCAGCACCAGCAGCAGAACCGCCGCCCCCAGCACAGCGATCGCGTCGCGTACGCGCTTCACGTGGGCCTTCCGGCCGGCCGGGCCGGGCGCCGTCCCGCCGCGCCCCACCTCGCGCGGCCTCGCCGCCACAGCGTCGCGCTCATCGTGATCCTCCCGCCCGGCCGAACGACTCACCCCGGCCCTCGAACGGATTATGGTCGGCCGGGCACGCCCGGGGAGCGATTCGCGAGGTTCCGGCGATCCGCCGAATCGGCACCACCCGATACTGAAACACGTTACAGTCTCCCGCACGCGGGCGGCCCGGTGTCGTGCAGGCGAGACCGGCCGGTTTCCGCGCCGAGGCCGGATGGCGTCAGGAGGACGATGATGCCCGACGATGTGAACCCCACCGAACATATGCGGCTCACCACCAGCGAACGCGATCTGGCGGCGCTGGCGGGACAACTCGCCGAGTGGTTACGGGACAAGGTCGAGGCCGACGAACCGCCGGTCATCAGCGATCTGCAGCGGCCGATGTCCGGAGGCCTATCCAGTGCGTCGGTGCTGTTCGACGCGCACTGGAAATCCGGCGGCCGCACCGAGGGCGGCGCCTTCGTCGCCCGGATGATCCCGGAGGAGGGCGCGTTCCCCGTCTTCGAGAAATACGATCTGGCACTGCAGTACCGCGTCATCACCGAAATCGGCGCCGCCACCGATGTCCCGGTACCGCGGCTGCGCTGGCTGGAAACCGGGAGCGCGGCCTGCGGCGCGCCGTTCTTCGTGATGGACCGGGTACCGGGCCGCATCCCGGGAGACAATCCGCCCTACGTCTTCGCCGGCTGGCTCTACGACGCGACCACCGCCGAGCGGGCCGAGCTCACCCGCAACACTGTCGATGTCCTGGCCCGGATCCACGCACTGCCCGAACCGGCACAGCGGTTCCCCGAACTCGACGGTCCGGGCCCGGCGTTACGCCGCCATATCGAATCGGACCGGGCCTGGTACCACTGGGCGCTGGCCGGCGACGGCTACGAGATCCCGCTCATCGAGCGCGCTTTCGCGTGGCTGGACCGCAACTTTCCCGCCGATCCCGGCCCCGATGTGCTGAGCTGGGGCGATGCCCGGCCCGGCAACATCATCTACGAAGGGTTCTCGCCGGTCGCCGTCTTGGACTGGGAGATGGCCGCACTGGGCCCGCGCGAACTCGATCTGGCCTGGATGATCTTCCTGCACCGCTTCTTCCAGGACATCGCCACCGGATTCGGCTTCCCCGGGCTTCCCGATTTCCTGCGCCGCGACGAGGTCGTCGCGCACTACGAGAAGGTCAGCGGCCACACCGTCGCGAATTTGGACTTCTACCTCACCTATGCCGCGCTGCGGCACGCGATCGTGATGGCCCGGATCAAACGCCGGATGATCCACATGGGTGAGGACACCGCCCCGGCCGAGCGCGACGACTACATCATGCATCGCGCCACCCTGGAGGCCATGCTCGACGGCACCTACGGATGGGACTGAGATGAGCGAAACCACCGGTCACACCCCGGCCACCGCGCCGGGCCCCCTGGACGAGTATCCGATCCACCAGACACCGCTGCCCATCGCCCGGGCCGCGACCAGCGACCGGAACTTCTACGACCGCAGCTATTTCAACGCGCACAACCGCGACGGGGCGATCATGCTGGTGACCGGCTTCGGGGTGTATCCGAACCTCGGCGTCGCCGACGCGTACGCCGCGGTCCGCCGCGGTGACGAGATCACCTCGGTGCGGTTCTCCGACGCCCGCAGCGACCGGAGTCTGGACATGGCGGTCGGCGGATACCGGATCGAAGTGGTCGAACCGCTGCGCCGGATCCGGGTGGTGTGCGACCACGAGGACCTCGGTCTCGACCTCACCTGGACCGGCGCCTTCCCCGCCGTCCAGGAGCAGCCGCATGTCATGCTGGCCGGTAACCGGCCGACCCTCGACGCCTCCCGCTTCGCCCAGGTCGGTTCGTGGGCGGGCACGCTCGCGATCGGCGGCGAGGACATCACCGTGGACCCGGCGGTCTGGACCGGCACCCGGGACCGCTCCTGGGGTATCCGTCCCGTCGGCGAGAGCGAACCGCCGGGCCGGGCGGCCACCGAAGGAGCCGGTGGATTCTGGTGGCTGTACGTGCCGCTGCGGTTCGACGATTTCGCGGTGGTGGTGATCATCCAGGAGAACCCGGACGGCTACCGGACCCTCAACGACGCGGTCCGGGTGTTCCCGGACGGATCGGTGGAACAGCTGGGCTGGCCGCGGATCACCATCGACTACCGGTCCGGTACCCGCCACCCCGAGAGCGCCGGCCTGGAACTGCGGACACCGGACGGAAAACCGCTGACCATCGATATCCGCACCGTCACCGGGATACCGCTGCACATCGGCTGCGGTTACGGCGGTGACCCGGATTGGCAGCACGGGCAGTGGAAGGGCCGCGACTGGTCGTGGGCCAACAGGTACGACCTCACCGATCCGGCCATCGCCGGGCGGATCCCCTGGGGCGTCACCGATCACATCGCCCACGCCCGCTGCGGGGATGCCGAGGGCTGGGGGCTCTTCGAACACGCCAGCGTCGGACGGCACGACCCCACCGGTTTCGCGGATCTGCTATCCGTGGCGCCTTAGATTGGGTTCTGGGCTGGAGGAGTCGCTCTCGAGGTCGCCATGATCGAAGGTGAGCTCGGTCTCAACTTCGCCGGGCTACGGTCCGGACACGCTGCACTCACCGCCGCATTCGGCGCCGACCGCCATCCGCCACGCCGACTCCGCCCGGCAGCTGCTACAGACCGCCATCGAAGACCGCACACCCGAATTCGATCGAAACCGAGGCACGAACCCAGCGATGAGCTGGCTCAACCCTCTGATTCGTCTCGAAACACCTTCAGGTAATCGCGAACCCCCGGAGAACAACGGGCTGCCAGTACAATCGATCCCTGCACACGAGAAGCAAGGTAACGCCAGGAGAACAGAGGAAGTGGATGCAGAGGACGCAGATACTGCGAACCCTCATGCGCGGCGCGGCCGAGCAGGTGGACTTCCAGATGGCACTTGTGGCGAGACACATCGAAGGCGCTTTTCGCGGCGACCAAATAGGCGCAAAATTCCTCGATACCACGGCCCGGGCATTCACACATGCCGACCGACCAGACGCCGCAGCACCAAAAGACCTCTCCGACCGCAGCGGCTCGCTTGCCGGCAACCGGCATCCCGGAAATGAAGTCGTCGAACGGATTACACACATGGTCGGCCGTTCGCGGCATCAGCTGGCGGCGGAAGCGCCCTATCTCCGCGAGGTGCTAGAACGTCTCGTAACAGACGCCAAATCCAGGGGAATTCTGACCCGTATTATTGATCCAGAAAACTCTCGTATCAATTCCTATAGAATAATAGGCGGTTTCAGATCCTTGGCCGCTCGCGGCAGGGCTCCCGAGCTGGCCCGCTTCTTTCCAACCGCTAAAGGCCCTCCTGCCCACGCCCCGATAGAGCAAATGTGGCCGGTATTCGAAGACGCGCTGGACAGACATCGAAATGAGTTGGCGACCTACATCAATCGCCGCGGCGTAGCACAGGCGAACATCCCGGAACGCGCATGCGCACTCTATCCTGGACTACTACACATCACCCACAAGACCGGACAACCGCTGACCTTGTTGGAGACCGGATCCAGTGGCGGTCTACTGTTGCACATGGACCGCTTCGGCTACGCCCCCAGCGACATACAACATATCTACGGCAATGCCGAAGAATCGGAACTCATCTTCGGCAACGCCTGGTCAGGTTTACCGAAAAATGTCGCCGACACACCACTGCAGATCATGGAGCGACGGGGCTGCGACCTGAACCCGCACGACGTCACAACACCACGAGGGCGAGCGGATCTCATAGTGGCCACAGGTTCTTTCGATCCGCCAACGATTGCCCAGCAAGAGGCGGCCATGCGGGTCGCCAGCAAGTACCAGGACGTCAGAATCGAAAGGGGAGATGCCATACAATGGCTACGCGATTCACTTACAGAACCCCGACCCGACACCACCACGGTAGTGATGAGCTCGATGTTCCACGGATTCCTGTCCTCACAACAGCGCGCAGACTTCGATGAAGTCATCCGCGACGCCGTTCGCAGCGCGCCGGAAAGCAATATCGCCGAGGTTCAGCTGCGCCGCCCTTCGAACTGGAAATTCGACCCCGATAACCCCACCTATCCAACAGAATTGGCCATTATCACCCATCGACCCGACGCCGCCACCGAAGAAATATTCCCCGTCCACGACCGCGACGGAGAAAAGTATCGCCCGGACATGTCGAAACCCTCTATCCGAGTGCTGACTCCTGAAACATATGGGCGTTAACAACTTCGGGTTCAGAAGGCAGCGGGTAACCGTGGCATTTGCCGCGACCCGATGAATCCGGCGTGATAGCTCGGGCAGGCCCGGCTGTCACCAGCGCGGCAATGGTTACCCGAGCGCTCCCGCGACTTCGGCAGCCGGCGGAAGCGGTAGATCGTCGCTGTTTCCCAGCGCCGCAGCGAAAGATATGAAGGTCACCGTCGCTTTACCGATGACCTCGCGAGTACAAGCGAATGTGGTCACGGATCGACGACAGGGACTCTTGCCCGAGCGCGCTGGCGGAAATCGGCCGCTCTTGTCGAACTGACCCGCTCCCAATAGATGCGACCAGCCGGAATCAGAGTCCCATTGGCCCTGGTGAGGGCCGGAAGGGACGATAGAGATTATGGCTGGACGGAAACGGCATTCTGCGGAGGACATCGTGCGCAAGCTCCGGCGCGCCGATGAACTGGCCGCGGAAGGCTTGACCGGTGAGCAGATCGCCGCTGACCTGGGGGTCTCGGCGGCGACGCTCTATAACTGGCGCCGCCAGTATGGCGATATGGACACCGATGCCGCCAAGGAACTCAAAGAGCTGAGGGAACAGAACGCCCGGCTCATGCGCCTGCTGGCCGATGCGGAGTGGGAGAAAGACGCGCTGCGCGAGATCAGCAAGGGAAAATTCTAGGCCCAGCGGCCAAGCGGCGAGCCGCCGACATGCTCCGAGAGGTTATGAGCATGTCGGAGCGGTTCGCATGCAAGGTCGTTGGGCTCCCACGGTCGACGTATCGGCGGCTGCCGGCCGCGCAGACACCCGCTGATCCCGCGACATCAACTGAATACCGATGACAACGATCCGACTCTGAAACCGTGGTCGCACTATCGGGGACCGGTCAGAACGACAGATCTTTTGGCAGCCGCTGTGGGCGCACCGAACGCCGCGGGCGACGGTGTTCGTCCGGCAGTACACCGGAGCCCCGGTGTGCTCACCCGTGCGCGGCCGCGACCACCACGCCCCGTACCACCTGCCGCGGCACAAGCAGGGGCCCGGCACCGGCCAGCAGCGCCGCGGCCTCGGCCACACCGGGAATTCCCAATGCGGCGACCACCCGACCCGACGGGTTCGGCACCGGCACCCGCGCCAGCTGCTCGGCGGAATAGCCGTAGAGTGGCACGCCCAGTGTGGCGGCAGCACCGCGCGGGCCCGGTTCGCCGGCCCGGCGTTCCAGGGTCGCAAGGCAGGTTATCCGCCGGCCAGGAAAAGCTTCCGCCAGCGCCGCGAGAATCCGCTCGGCGGGCAGGTCCGGCCGCAGGCCGAGACCGACCGCGAGTTCGGCACAGTCCGCCGCGCCCCGCGGCGCGGAGCCGGGTCGGGGCTGCCAGCCTCCGTCGATCACCGTATGCGGGCGGCGGGTCGGGTGCGCTGATAGACGCGGGCGGCGGCGACGAAACGATGCACCGGGCCCGGGTTCCCGGCCGGATGTGTGTGCAGGTAGGACGCGTGTACCCGATTCACGAGCGCGCCCTCGCGCATCTGATCTCCGGCGATCCGCCATCCCCAGGCGGGCGGGTCGTCGCCGGACTGCACCAGCCGGGTCCGATGGAATTCGTGTCCGCGTACTCGCTCACCGGTCCGCCAGAGTACGGAATCGGCCAGCGCCACCGCTTCTCGGTAACCGAGGGTGAGGCGGGGCCCGAACTCGGCGACCGCATCGATCAGGCCCGCCATCGGATGACCGTCCAGGGATCGGGTGAGGTACAGCAAGCCGGCGCATTCGGCGTGGACGGGCAGCCCCGCCCGGGCCCGCTCCGCCACCGCGACACGCAGCCCGGTATTGGCCGCCAACGTCCCCGCGTGCTCTTCCGGGAATCCGCCCGGCAACACCAGCCCCGCGGCCTCGGCAGGCAGCGCGTCGTGCAGTGGGTCTATCACGACGACCCGGGCACCCGCGGCGGTCAGCAGTTCCCGGTGTTCGGCGTAACCGAAGGTGAAGGCGGGTCCGCCGGCTACCGCGATCACCGGATCCGGCCCCGCCGGCATCGCTCCGTCATCGGCGATCTCGCGGCCGGCGTCCCAGCTCGGCCCGGACTCCGGCGCGACGGCCAGCGCCGCGGCCGCGGCGAGATCGATATGGCGCGCGGCCAGGTCGGTCATCGCGTCCACCGCGCGCATCGCCGCGACGCCGTGTTCCACCGCCGGGATCAGGCCCAGGTGCCGGGACGGGACCTCGAGTTCGGCCAGCCGGGGCAGCGCGCCGAGCACCGGCAGGCCCACCCGGTCGCAGGCGGCACGCAGGACCTGTTCGTGCCGCGCGCTACCGACGCGGTTGAGCACCACGCCGCCCAGGCGCACACCCGAATCGAACGTGGCGAACCCGTGCAGCAGGGCGGCCAGGCTCTGGCTGTGGCCGCGCGCGTCCACGACCAGGACCACCGGGAGGCCCAGCAGGCTCGCGACCTGGGCGGTGGAGCCTTCCGCCACGGGATCGGCGACCTGTTCGTCGATCCGTCCGTCGAACAGGCCCATCACACCCTCCACCACCGCGATATCGCAGTCGCGGGCGCCGTGGCGGTAGAGGGGGGCGATCCGGTCGCGCCCGACCAGCACCGGATCCAGATTGCGACCGGGGCGTCCGGCAGCCAGGCCGTGATAACCGGGATCGATGTAGTCGGGCCCCACCTTGAAGGGCGCCACCCGGCGGCCGGCCCGGCGCAGCGCGCCGATGAGACCGGTGGCGACAGTGGTCTTCCCGCTGCCGGAGGCCGGCGCGGCGAGGACGATCCCCGGGGCGGCGCTCATCGCGGTGTGTTCCCGGCCGGGCGGCACCGGCGGGCAGCACGCCGGGCCCCGGTGGGGCTCACCATTCGATGCCCCGTTGTCCCTTACGGCCCACGTCCATGGGATGGCGAACCTTCGTCATCTCGGTCACCAGGTCCGCCGCCTCCACGAGTGCCGCGGGCGCGTCCCGGCCGGTGATGACGACATGCTGGTTACCCGGCCGCTCCCGCAGGGTCTCGACGACCTCGGCCACATCCACCCATCCCCATTTCAGCGGATAGGTGAACTCGTCCAGCACATAGAACCGGTGCTCCTCGGCCCGCAACCGGCGGGCGATCTCCTGCCAGCCGGCCAGCGCCGCGGCCGCGTGATCGGTTTCGCTGCCCTGCTTACGAGTCCACGACCAGCCCTCGCCCATCTTGTGCCATTGGACCGGCCCGCCCACGCCGGTCTCGCTGTGCAACCGGCCGAGTTCGCGGAAGGCCGCTTCCTCCCCCACCTTCCATTTGGCGCTCTTGACGAACTGGAACACCGCCACACCGAAACCCTGGTTCCAGGCGCGCAACGCCATCCCGAAGGCGGCGGTGGACTTGCCCTTGCCCGGGCCCGTATGCACGGCGAGCACCGGCTGATTACGGCGCTGCCGCGTGGTCAGTCCGTCGTCGGGTACGTGCTCGGGCACCCCTTTGGGCATGGGAACTCCTGATCTGATTCGGGTTTCGGGCTCGCCCGGTACGGGCCGGGTCCGGGCTCACGCGGCGCGCGCGCCACCGGCGGCGCCCGCCCGGACCACCTCGGCCACCGAGGCGCCGGTCAGTTCGGTGAGCCGGACGACCGTACCGCCCAGCGCGGTCGCCAGCTCGGCGGCCAGACCCAGGCGGACCATGCCGCGTTCGCAGTCGACGACAACGGAGGTGACACCGTCGCGGGCCAGCCGGGCGGCCGCCGCGCGGGCCCGCGGCACCGGCTCGGTCCCACCGGTGGCGCGGCCGTCGGTGAGCAGTACCAGCATGGGCCGGCGCTGCGGGTCGCGGACGCGTTCGCGGTGGACCAGCTCCCGGGCGGTGCGCAGCCCCGCGGCGAGCGGGGTCTTCCCGCCGGTACGCAAGCCGGACAGGCGGCGGACGGCGATATCGATCGAGGAGGTGGGCGGCAACACCAGATCGGCCGCACTGCCGCGCACCGAGATCACCGCGACCTTGTCGCGCCGCTGATAGGCGTCGCGCAGCAGGGTCACCACCGCGCCGGTCACCGCCGAGAGCCGGTCGCGGGCGGCCATGGATCCGGAGGTGTCCACCACGAAGAGCACCAGATTGCCCTCACGCCCCTCGCGGTAGGCCCCGCGCAGATCGCCGGGCGCCAGCACCAGGGGCCCGGTACGCCGGCCGCGCGCCCGCTGATGCGGCGCCGCGGCCCGCAGCGTGCCCAGCAGATGCAGGCCGCCGACGGGCTCGGGAGTCGTGTTCACCACCCGGCCCTGCCGCGTCCGCGCCCGGGACCGCCGGCCGGGCGCTCCCTCGCCCACACCCGGCACCTCCCAGCGCGGCGGCCGGACCGGCGCCGCGACCGGCGCGCTCGCCGGCGCGGTCGCGCCGGAGCCGCCCGGGTTGCCGGAGTTCTCGGTCGCCTCGGTGCCGTCACCGGGCACCGCGGCGCCGCCACCGGGGCCGTCGGGGTCGTCCTCGGGCGGCGGGGGCTCGGCGGCGTCGTGGCCGTCCGGTGGGTTCTGCTGATCGCCGGCCTGCTCGGCCGCGTCGCGCATGGCGTCGTCGAGCTGTTCGGGGGTGATCCCGGGTTCGTCGAACGGGTCCCGTCGGCGCCGGTGCGGGAGCGCCAGTTCGGCGGCGACACGCACATCGTCGGCGGTGACACTGCCGCGGCCGCACCAGGCGGCATGGGCGGCAGCGGTACGGGCCACCACCAGATCGGCCCGCATACCGTCCACGTCGAAGGACGCGCAGACCGCGGCGATACGCCGCAGTTCCACATCGTCGAGCGCGACCTCGGGCAGTCGGTCGCGGGCGGTGAGGACACGATCGGCGATCTCGGCGTCCGCGGCGGCGTAGGCGGCCGCGAAACCGTTCGGATCGGCTTCGTAATCGAGCCGGCGCCGCACCACGGCCATCCGGACGTCCACGTCCCGGGAGGCGGTCACATCCACCGTCAGACCGAAACGGTCGAGCAGCTGCGGCCGCAACTCGCCTTCTTCCGGGTTCATGGTGCCGACCAGGACGAACCGGGCCGGATGGGAGTGCGAGACGCCGTCGCGTTCGATGTGCACCCGGCCCATGGCCGCCGCGTCCAGCAGCACATCCACCAGATGGTCGTGCAGCAGGTTCACCTCGTCTACGTACAGCACACCGTGATGGGCGGCGGCGAGCAGTCCGGGCCGGAACGCCTGTTCGCCGTCGCGCAGGACCCGCTCCAGATCGAGCGAGCCGACGACGCGGTCCTCGGTGGCGCCGACCGGGAGCTCCACCAGCCGCGCCGGGCGGGCGCCCGATTCATCGACCACCGGCGGTAGCAGCCGGGCCAGCGCCCGGACCACCGTGGACTTCGCGGTCCCCTTCTCGCCGCGGACGAGCACGCCACCGATACCCGGATGCACGGCGCACAGGATCAGCGCCAGCTGCAACCGCTCCTGACCGACCACCGCGGAGAACGGGAACCCGGCTTCACGGCCGTCCGCGGCGGAGACGATCGGTCGGGATGCGGGCCGGGCGGTTTCGGTGGAGGACACGGCCCCACTCTAAAACGTGCCGCCACCCGGCCCGGCCCTCCCCTGCCCGAGACGGGCGCGGCGGCCCGGCCCGGCGGCTACCCCTTGCGCATCGGTACGTGCGCGACGCCGTCCTCGATGAACTCCGCGCCGTCCACCTCGAACCCGTGTTTGGTGTAGAGATCGATCAGGTAGGTCTGGGCATTGAGCCGGACGGTGTGCGATCCGGTCTCGGCGAGCGCGGCCTGCAGCAGCCGGGTGGTGTAGCCGTGTCCGCGCGCCTCCACGGCAGTACACAAGCGCCCGATCCGGAAGGATTTGACGCCGTCCTCGTGTTCCTCGAGCAGGCGCAGCGTGGCGATGACCTCGCCCTCGTCGTCGAGCCACAGATGCCGGGTCTCCGGCAGCAGATCCTGTCCGTCCAGCTCGGGGTACGCGCACTTCTGCTCGACCACGAACACTTCGACACGCAGCTTCAGCAACTCGTACAGGGTGGGGGTATCGAGATCCTGCGCCCATGACCGGCGGAGTGCAACCGTAGACATCATCGCGCCTTGCTATCACACCTCGGCGTCAGATGCACGCGAATGCCCCGCCACACCCCGCGTGCGGGCACCGCACGGCACGGCTCGTGGGGTGGCCACCCC
>NZ_JBEXLL010000099.1:0-18108 GCF_040609955.1 Nocardia sp. NPDC004568 | reverse complement strand
TGCACCCACCATCCGGTGGCCTGCGGGATCGACTGAACACCAACCGAACGACCCGGACTCAATTTCCGGGTGGACGCATTATCGGGTACCCGCCAGGACCGCATCCGGATGCCGATCGGATCCGGCTGGCCCGTATCGATCTCGGTGACGGAGAAGAACATCAGGTTGTTTTCGGCGGAACCCGAGATATTCGCCCTGGTGACCTGGTCCCGGCTGCTCCTCCGGGAGCCTGTGTCCCTACCAAAACCGAAGACGACAAGATCAGGCAACGAAACTGGCGGGGTCAATCCTCATATGGAATGTTCTGTAGCTCAGATGAACTGTGCTGGACTGTAAACGGCCCGGATGCAGTCGCAGTGCTACAACCTTGGCTGCAGCCTGGTCAATCACTGGATCACATAACCATCGACAATAGCCACCAGGTCATCGAAGGTGAACGAGCCGGGTAACGCCTCGTGGGACCGGGACCGCATCGACTGGGTCCAAGCCGAGGATCAGGTACGACTGTTGCGGCGACGGATCTTCGCGGCCGAATCACTTATAGCCACATCATATTTAGTCTCCTCCCGTATGCCCCGCGCGCCTTCCGGTGACCGTTGGCTAACCCCGGAATCCTGAGGCTGGCCCGAACCGCAAGGTAGCGATCCGGATTCCCTTCCGAGGCGGACCGCAGCGCAAGCATCTCCGGATTGACCGTTGGCATTCCCGGCTTCGGTTGGTGATTCTGTTCCGGTTACTGGAAGTGGAACGAGCGAGCGAGGAATCGGGCCGCAGACCGCGACCAGCGGCGATCGGGCCGAGATTCGTTCCGGAAGTCGTTCCACGGAATCCGTTCCAAAAGGTCCGTACGGCAGCGAATTCCGGTACATTTCGGGCATGGCGCGCACACCAGAACATCCGGCCGGCGGTCTCGAACTCGGCTACGCCCGAGTCTCGACCACCAAACAAAGCCTGGAACGACAACTCGACGCCCTCGCCGAGGCCGGACTAGGGGGTCGAGGAACATCGACGACAAAAGTCACGCTTAGCGAGTTACCGCGGATAGCCGCGCACTATGTGCGGGAACTCGGGCGATAGGCCTGCGTGACCGTCCTGGTGCCACGGCCGACTCACGAAACTATGTGCGGTAGCGCCCAGGGTCGGCGCGACTATCGGCCTCCTGGAAGGCCGATTGAGTGCTACCGGAACATTTCGCGCCGATGTTCCTCGACCCCCGAGTCAGACCCGCGGTCGGTGTCGGGCCGGGGCGCAAACCCCCGGTGAGCCAGCCCGAACGGGCGGCAGGAACCTCACGAGCCAGCCCCGACTCGACACCTCCGGCAGGCTACGGCCGGTGATCATCCAGCCAGCCAACCGGTGACACCCATATAAGCCGGAACCTCAGTGCCAGTGCGGGTACAGCTCGCGGTCGTAGAGGTCGCTGGCGTAGCCGGACAGCACCACGGTGGCCTGGCAGGCGTGCAGCGCGGCCGCGAGTTCGCGGTGCCGGCCTTCGCCGGTCATCTCGTGCCGATAGTTGCGGGCCCGCGCAGTCTCACCCAGGTAGGGCGGGTCGACGTAGAGCAGCACGGACCGGTGGCGGCCGTAGGTGGCGATCAGGTCGAGTGCCGGCCGGGATTCCAGCGACACCGCGGCCAGGCGTTCGGCGGCGGGCATCATCCGGTCGAGGTAGGCGCCGAGGTAGCCGGGCATCGAGACTCCGGACCCGGCCGGGTCGACGTGGTGGCGCCAGCCGGTGCGGCGCAGGGTGCCGGTGCGGGACTGGGTGATCCGCACCCACACCCGGCGGGCCCGCTCCAGCTCGTCCAGGCCGGACAGGTCGCCGTGCAAGGCCTCGTGTTCGGCGCGGGAATGCGGTGTCAGCGCGCATACCCGGGCGAGGTCGGCCGGGCGGTCGCGCAGGACCCGCCAGAACGTCATCAGGTCACCGTCGATGTCGTTGACCGTTTCCATCCGCGCCGCGGGCTTGGCCAGCAGCACGCTCAGCCCGCCGGCGAATGGTTCGACGTAGTGGCCGTGGTGACACGCAACAACCACAGCCGCCGCCGTGACGTCCGGGACTACATGGCCCGCCACGACGGCACGAGCTACACCCGGGCGCTTCGGGCACTCGAAGACCAGTCGTCATCGAGTGCCCCTGTGTCAGTGTCGCTTACCCGCTCGTGTTCGTCGTGCCCAGCCCACAGCGAATCACCGAAGTGCCCTTTCTACCCGTCCTCGTCGCTGACCGATCCCGAGTGGGCGCTGCTCGAGCCGCTGCTGCCGCCGGGCAACACCACAGATCGACCGATGGACACTACGAAGTACGCACACGTGACGATGGCCCCGCCGAGAGGCTGGTAGGCCACCGTCCGAACGAGCGACGGGTCACCCTGCTGCCTCCGCGGTGCGCTGGTTGTGAACCAGTTCCCATAGGTGCCCGTCGGGGTCGCGGACGTACCCGACGTAGGACCCGTCTTGTTCTCCGGCGGGCTGCCCCGATCCTCCCGTCGCCGCCGCGCGCGACACGATCTCATCAACCTCGCTTCGAGTGGCGATCGCGCATGAGAGGACGCAGCCGCCCGCCACAGAACCGGTCGGGCGCTCAATTCCGGCGCGGTCGAGATAGACCTGATATTGGCTGCCCTCGATCAGGAACAGCGAAAGGTTCGGCAGTTCGAAGGTAATCATGTAATCGTCGATTCCGGGCGTGGACAGACCAAGCCCGTCACGGTAGAAGCGCAACGCGCGTGCAAGATCGTCGACAGGCAAGGACACAACGACAGCTGTAGGGTGCATATCAGCACAATAACATGCCTTGTCATTCATGTGAATGTACGGTCATACTTGTGGGATGGACGGTTTCGCTGTGATCGCAGAGCCCATCCGCCGGGCGATCGTGGATCGGCTTCGCGTGCGCGGCCACGATGTCGGGACGCTTGTAAGCGAGTTGGGCATCCCGCAGTCCCTGGTTTCCAAACACCTGCGCGTGCTACGCGAGGCAGGCGTCGCCGAGGTCGAGGTCGCAGGCAAACGAAGGGTCTATCGGCTCACCGAGCAGCCGCTGCCGGACGTCATCTCCTGGGTCGAGCCCTACGTCGAACTCTGGAGCGTGAGTTTCGAGCGACTGGCCCAAACACTGGACGACGAGGAAAACGACGATGACGGATAACCCACGCGACGAAGTCGTCGCCGCGCAGATCCACTCCCCTATCGAGGTCCTGCTGCAGCATGACGAGGCGGACTGGACGCTCATCATGCGTCGGCGCTTTGCCCACCCACCCGAGAAACTGTGGCGGATGATCACCGAACCGGAGCGCCTCGCACGCTGGTCACCTGTCGTACCCGACCGCCCGCTCGATGAACTGGGTCCCGCGACATGCCGGGAACAGCCTCGCGATGAACCGCTCGACACCGAAGTCCTCATCGCGGACGCACCCCGCAAGCTTGTACACCGATGGGGACCCGAGATACTGGCCTGGACGATCACCCGATCCGGAGACGGGGCGACCCTCGAACTGCGCCAGACCCTCAGCGACCACACCCGGGCAAGCATGAACGCGGCGGGCTGGCAGGTCTGCCTCGGCCGTCTCGCAGCCGACCAAGACGGCGTCGAGAGAGAACGAGTCGTCGGAAACCGCGCCTGGGCCTATGGATGTCAGGAGCTGATCGAGCACTACCAGGCCACACTCAGCGGAACTGCCGGGTAGCCTGCTCGATGTCGGCGTGGGAGGTCCGTTCTTGCTCCAGCGCAGCACGGTCCTGCCCGGAACCCCTCCACAAGGTTTGTGCAAAGACGCGGCACCAAGACGCTCCCACCACGATCGACGACAATTTTCACCGCCGACCCCAGACCGCCCTCCACAACGGCGGCCACACCGAATATGTCCCGGTCTGTCCAGTTAAGGGCTGATCTTGGTTGTTGGACTCTTAGCTGGTGGCCGGGGTGAGCCGGCCCTCGAAGGCGATCTGGAAGGCGTTCAGGGGTGCTTTCCAGCGCATGGTCCATCGTTTGCGCCCGGTGCCGGTCGGGTCGAGGCTCATCAACGCCATGTAGACGCATGTCAGGGCCGCTTGTTCGTTGGGGAAGCGCCCGCGGGCCCGGACGGCCTTGCGGCGAGGAGTACGGCGAAGCGGTCTCGGCCTGGATCGGTTACACCGGCCAGAACCCGCGTAAGGGTGTCACGCACTCGCCGTGATCGGCGTGAAGATCGCGCAGATGCAGGGCCGATACGACCGGGTGGAGGCCACCCGATGAGCGCAGTGCAGAAAACCCAGATCGGCGCGGTGACCGAGGCCCGGTTGCGGGCGTTGAAGGTGTCGAAGTGGTGCGCCCGGTTGTTGGTGGCCGGCGCGTTCGCGCTGTCGGCGGTGGCGTTGACCGAACTCGCGACCAACGCCCATATTCCGTGGTGGCTGGCCTGGATCTGGCCGGTGGTGATCGACGGCAGCATCTATCAATGGAAGGACGCCGGCCTGGTGATCGAGTCCCCGATCCGGCCGGTACCCGGCTCATGATGCCGGCAGCCAACAACCCGACCGGCGGGTGACAGCGCGGGGACAGCCTCCACCGAAGCATCGAAATGATATGTCCGCAGGTCTACGGCCGAAAAAGCAGAGTGAAGATAGTTCGCATGCGAACTACATGTAACTCACAAGCATCAAGCTGATACGCCGTAATTTCCGGGTCGGTCGCGGTATCAAAATGATGTGGGGTAGCCGTAGCATCCGCCGAAAATCGGGCGGATATGGCGTAGTCGACTGGTAGGCGCCAGTTTTCGGGTTCGACATGCGCTGTCGGCTGGTTGGTGCTTGGCTGCCGATGATGATGTTGGTCGGTGCTGGTGGAGGCTGGGGTTCGTGGCAACGCGGATGTTCGCGGACGAGGAGCTGGAACGTCTGTAGGCGGCCAGGATGCGCCCGAAGTTCGCATCCGGTTGCAGGGTGGCGACGAACCCGTACAGCCCCAGGGCGATGACCCCGGCGCCGATCCAGGCCCAGCCTTTGTGTTCGCGCACGCCCTGCCACACCAGCCAGGCCCCGCCGATCTCGGCGACGGCGGCGACAGCGAACAGCAGGATCGAGCGCAATACGGTCATAGCCGCAGATCCTAAATGCCGGATTCGGCGGCCCCGGCCGACGTGGTCGTGTAGCCGCACCCGGTGCTCGCGCACGAGCCATCGGCGCTGTCGGTGCTGGTGCAGCCGCGGCGGCGCGCTCGCCAGCGTGAGTACCCGAGTCCGGCCGCGCCGAGGCCGATGAGCGCGAACCCCAGGGGTTCGAGCCATGGCAGGCTCACCAGCAGTGTGCCGCCGCCCAGGACGCCGGCGGCGATCAGCACCGGCACCAGGCAGCACCCCACGCACAGCGCCACCCCGGCGCCGATCGAGGCCCACCAGCGACGCGTCGGGTTCTCAGCAGCCACAACGCCCACCCTCACAGCTGGTCGACGCTGCCGTGGCGGTGGCCGGGGACATATCGAAACGGACCGGGCAGGAAGGCGATTCGCTGCACGCCAGCAGGTCCTCACACCCCGCCGCCAGCGCTGCGGCGAGGGTGTCGCGGACCGCGGTGAGCTCGGCGAAGGCGTCGAGCACCTCGATGTAGGTCGGTGGAACCCCGACACCCATCACCAAACCCTCTGCGGTGGCGGTGAAATCGAAGACGAAGAACGAACAGCAACTGCTCTCGCGCCCGGCCAGCTCACGCGCCAGCGTCTCGGTACCCGGGTCCACGACCACCTCGAGCCGCGCCGGATTGGGTCGGCGGGTGGTACGCGCCGAGGTAGTGAAGAACCGGTCGAACTCGGCGACCCGGATCGGCTGCTCCACGGTGGGCAGAGTGCACGCCGAGGGCACCCAATCGCCCTGATCTGGTGAAATCGTCATATTGCGACGATAAGCCTGTACCCAGGTACAGGATGCAACCCCTAATCCCCGACTCGCTCGAGGTTGCGATAGACAGTCTTGCGCGACACCGCGAACGTCTCGGCGATCTGCGCGACGGTGTAGCGGCGGCGGCCGCGTTCGTCGCGCTCCTCATACATCTCCCGCGCCTTGAGCACCTGCAAATCGCTCATGATCGGCGGGCGCCCGCCGACGCGGCCGCGCGCCCGCGCGGACTCCAAGCCTTCGACGGTGCCCTCGCTGATCAGATCGGCCAGCATCTCATCCATCGCGGCGATGACGTGGAACAGGAACCGTCCCGCCGGGGTGGTGGTGTCGATGCCCTGCTTGAGCACCACCAGATCCACCCCGCGCTCATCGAGCTGGGCGGCGAGTTCGGTCATGTGCCGCACCGACCGGAACGGGCGCGAAAGCCGGGTGATCACCAATTCGTCACCCCGGCGCAGGTATTCGAAGCACTTGTCCCACTCCGGGCGGCGGGCAAGCTTGCCGGAGGCCTTGTCCACCCAGATCCGTTCGCACCCGGCCGCGGTGAGCGCGTCGATCTGGGAGTCGTCTTTCTGCCCGCGCGTGGACACCCGCGCGTACCCGAACCGAGCCATGCCCCGAACTGTCCCACAAAGGGCTGACACCTGCGGTTTCGTCCCGTAGATACCGCACACGAGTTCTGACCCGAATTCGGTCGGCGGCGAGCTGGGCGGATTCGGCGACCCCCACCGAGAGCCGTTGTGGGACAGAAACGATCGTTTCCGACCCACTGCGCGCGGATCACCTGCCAGGCACTACGCCATATCCGCCCGATTTTCGGCGAATGCTACGGCTACCCCTACTACCGGGCCCCCGGTCGGGCGGCACGGCACCGGCGTCGTCGCGGTTGCCGGATGCGGCTGGTTCACGGCCGTCACAGCTGCCGGACGCGGGCCGCCTCGCGCATGAGGTGATCGCGTTCGGGCACACTCGTCGCGGCCCGCGCGGCCTCGGCGTATGTTCGCGCGGCCGCGTCGAGATCACCGGCGCGTTCCAGCAGATACGCCCGGACCGCCGGGTACCGGGGTATACCGGGATCCACCTCGGCCAGCGCCGCGAGACCCGCCTGCGCGCCGTCCGCCTCGCCCACCGCCACAGACCGGTTCAGCCGCACCACGGGGCTGCCGGTCAGCCGCATCAGCTCGTCGTACCATTCCACGATCTGCACCCAGTCCGTTTCGGCGGCGGTCGGGGCGTCGGCGTGCAGGGCCGCGATGGCGGCCTGCGCCTGGTATTCACCGAGCCGGTCGCGGGCCAGGGCGGTCTGCAGGATCGTCACGCCCTCGGCGATCGATGCGGTATCCCAGCGGGTGCGGTCCTGCGCAGCCAGCGGCACCAGCCGGCCGCCGGGGCCGGTTCGGGACGCACGGCGGGCCTGGTGCAGCAGCATAAGCGCGAGCAGTCCGGCGACTTCGGGATCATCGGTGGCGGCGGCGAGATGCCGCGCGAGCCGGATCGCCTCGGCCGCCAGATCCACATCTCCGCTGTAGCCCTCGTTGAACACCAGGTAGAGCACCCGCAGCACCGTGGCGAGATCGCCGGGCCGGTCCAGCGGCAGCCCCGCTATCCGGCGTTTGGCCCGGCTGATCCGCTGCGCCATGGTCGCCTCGGGAACCAGATAGGCCGTGGCGATCTGCCGGGTCGTCAGCCCGCCGACCGCCCGCAGGGTCAGCGCCACGGCCGATGCCGGAGCCAGCGACGGATGCGCGCACAGGAAATAGAGCCACAAGGTGTCGTCGGTGGCGGGCACCGGGCCGGGCGGCGGCTCCACCTCGACCGAGACCTCCCGCCCGCGCCGGGACGTCTCGGCGCGGGCGGTATCGAGGAATCGGCGCCAGGCCACCGTGACCAGCCAGGCCTTGGGGTCCCGGGGCGGATCCTGCGGCCAGGTCTCCAGTCCCCGGATCAGGGCCTCCTGGACGGCGTCCTCGGCCGACGCGAAATCCGCGCCGCGCCGGACGAGAACCGCCAGCACCGCGGGAACCAGCTCCCGCAGCAGCGCGTCGTTCACTCGGCCGCCGAAAGCGTCTCGGTGAGCAGCGGCCGGATCTCGAGCCATTCGTAGATCGGTTCACCGCGGTACCCGGGCGCGGCGGACAGCTCCGCCGCCAGTTCGAGTGCCCGATCCCAGGACTCCACATCGATGATCATCCACCCCGCGATGAGGTCCTTGGTCTCGGCGAAGGGCCCGTCGGTTACCGGCGGGCGCCCGGCGCCGTCGCCCCGCACGAAGGTCCCCTCGGGTGCCAGCGCCAGTTCGTCCACGAACTCGCCGTTGTCCCGCAGTTTATCCGCGAAATCCCGCATGTACCGGATATGCGCGTCCACCTCCTCCGGCGTCCAGCGGTCCATCGGCACGAAATCGCCGACAGGGGTGGGGCCGCCGCGGTAGTGCTTCAGCAGCAGGTACTTCATGGCGATTCTCCTTCGTCGTCGCGACCCTCGTGGCCGCTCTCGCCCCTGGGACGGAGCCCGCACGGCGTTCTCGACATCCCCGGCCCGGCGAATCCGAAATATTTTTCCAGCGCCTCGGGCAAACCTTCCACACCACCGTCTACGCGGCCGGCCGGACACAGTTGCTCACGCTCGACCCCGGACATTCCTCGCATAGTGTGCGGCTACTCGATAAGCGTGACTTTTGCCAGTCGGAACCCTGTATCGGGGACGTGCGACCCTGAAACGCGAGAACCGGCCGGGTAGCCGCCGGCCGGTTCTCGTTTTGTGAAGGTTTTCAGGCGTTCAGCCTCCAGAACCAGGGTGCCTCCTGGTCCTCGTAACGCAGCCACTTTCGCGGTCGCCCGCTGGCTACCAGGATGTCGTCGACCTGGCGGCTGAGTTTGAGGTCACTGGGTTCTGACCACATGGTGGTGGGCTCGGCGGAGAATCGGCCGTCGGGCTGGATCCACAGGCACACGTCCATGTACGGGTTGAGGCCGTGATCGTCCAGGAGTCGGTACGCGGCAGTGACACCGTCGCCGCTGGCGCCCATGTTCGCCGCCAGCATCCCGTGATCCCAGGTCAGGTGGTCGGGGTCTCCGGCGATCAGAGCGGGCCAGTCGATCGGGTGATCAGTGCGGGCCCAGTCCGGCCAGGGGCCTTCCGGCGGTTCCAGCAGCACACCGGCCAGCGCCAGCGCTAATGGGCCCGGCATCTCCATCAGCAGCTGCACGGGGAGCAGGAATTTCGCGCCGTGTCCGCACGAGGATCCGCCTGCGGCACTACCGAACGCGGCGACCCGCAGGGCATCGGCCCACATCACCGCCTCCCGGGTGAAGTACGGCCGGCACTCCTCCCAGTCGCTTTGGGCGATATCCAGTACCCCGGGTCCGCGGTACGGAGGTACGTTTCCCGATTCATCACTGGTTTCCTTTCATGGGTCAGATGGTTGCTGGTTTTATTCCGCGGTGGCTGCATCGAGTAGTTCGTCTCGTCGGTGGCGATGACCCTGGCGGCGCCGGCGGCGAGCAGCTCTTCCATTTCGCGGCCTGCCGGGTGACGGCGATCGGCACGGCGCCGATCTGATTCGCGATCTGTATCGCCGCCCGGCCGACACCACCGGAGGCGGCGGTGACGAGGACGTGGTCGCCGGGACGCATCCGCGCCTTCTCTACGAGCGCGCCGTAGGCGGTGGAGAACGCGACCCAGCTCGCCGCGGCCTCCACGACTCCGAGCCCGGCGGGCCGGGCGAGGACCCGGCTCGCCGGGACCGTGGTGTATTCGCCGTAGCTGCCCCGGACGCTCGCGTCCGGAACAGCGGTGAGAACGACCGGATCGCCGATCTCCGGCCCGGTGGTTCCGGGGCCCACCGCGTCGACGACGCCGGTTCCTTCGACGCCGAGGCGAGCATGCGGCAGGTCGACGGCGGCGGGCAGGCCACCGGAACGCATCATCTGGTCGAGCGGGTTGACGGCGAACGCTTCGATCCTGACCCGTACCTCGCCGGCCGCGGGCTCGACGACCGGCTCCTCGACGATCCGTAGGACATCCGGCCCGCCGAACCGGTCGAACAAGACTACTCGTGGCATGGTGATTCCTCCGCATCCAGCGTTGATTTCGTACTGCGGAAAACGCTACGGAGCCCTGGGTTACCTCCTGGTACCTTCGAATTCCATGCAGAACACCGCCGGACCGGCCTTCCTCGCCGACTGCCCCACCGGCCTGGCGGTCGAGATCATCTCCGACAAATGGACCGTGCTCGTGCTCTTCGGGCTCAGCCATCGGCCTCACCGGCACGGCGAACTCGTCGACCTCATCGGCGGCATCTCACGCAAGGTCCTCACCCAGACGCTGCGCCGACTCCAGCAGTACGGGTTGGTCGATCGCCATGCCGAGGCGCCACGGCGGGTCGTCTACAGCCTCACCGACCTGGGCCGGACCCTCGTCGAACCCATCGAAGTGCTGACGGACTGGGCGCGGGACCGCGGCGGCGCCATCGTCGACTTCCAGGAGGCGGCCCGAGCCGCCGCTCCGGCCCCGGCTCACCCGGCGCGTTGATCTCGACGACGGTCCGGCCCACCCGCGCCCGACGCCGGGCCCGGACGACGCGGTGCCCGACCGGTTCCGGCGGGATGCGCGAACGACCGCCCCTCCCCGCCCCCGTGCTTCGTCGGCGCGCGGGTTCGCGATGGCCCCCTCGGGCACGCAGAGTCCACCACCCGGATTTCGGCCGGGCGCGGCGGAGTGCGGGGACTAATATTCCGGGGGTGTCGTTGCCGAGTGATATGCGTGCGTTCAATCGGTCCGTGATCGAGAACTTCCGTGCCGGAGACGGGAGAATCACGAGGGAGGGGATGCTGAAGGGGTCCGATCTCGTACTGCTGACCACTGTCGGCAGGCGCAGCGGGCGGCAACATATCGTGCCGCTCGGTTACCTGACCGACGGTGACGATCGGACCGTGTTGTGGGCGTCGGATATGGCCGCGGCCGAACACCCGCAGTGGTACCGGAACCTGGTCGCCGAACCGCAGGTCATCATCGAGCGGCCCACCCCGGCCGGTATCGACCTGTTCACCGGTACCGCGCATACGGCCGCCGGTCCCGAACGAGAGCGACTGTTCGCGATACTGGAGGAGCGGTTCCCGCATATGGCCGCACATCAGCAGCAGACCGAACGGGAGATCCCGCTCGTGGTGGTGGAACGGGTATCGGGCTTGGCCGACTAGTGTTCCGCGCCTGAAATCCGTTGGGTAATTGTAGGATTCGGCGGTGGCGAGAACGGGGCGGCCGAGATCGGGTCCGGAGTTGGTGGTGACCGAGGCGCAGCGGCAGGAGTTGGTGCGGGGTGCGCGGGCGGCGACGTCGACGCAGGCGTATGCGTTGCGGTGCAGGATCGTGCTGGCGTGCGCGGAGCCGGGTGTGGCGAACGCGT
Organism: Nocardia sp. NPDC004568; assembly: GCF_040609955.1. Taxonomy (NCBI): domain Bacteria; kingdom Bacillati; phylum Actinomycetota; class Actinomycetes; order Mycobacteriales; family Nocardiaceae; genus Nocardia; species Nocardia sp. NPDC004568. The sequence goes on along the minus strand of NZ_JBEXLL010000099.1, from coordinate 6,828 downwards.
ATGTGGCGGCAGCAGTGGGTGTCACGCCGATGACCGTGGCGAAGTGGCGAAGACGGTTCATCGAACACGGTCTGCCCGGGCTGGCCGATGAGCCGCGGCCGGGCAGGCCGCCGTCGATCCTGCTGGACCGGGTGGAACAGGTACTGGCGGAGGCGGTCCGGGATGATTCCCCGTTCCGGAAGGTGCCACTGCGTCGGCTCGGCGACGTCGAAGCCCTCACAGCCGGCTGGATCGCCTGGTACAACCAGTCCCGGCTGATGCACAGGCTCGGCCGTAAACGACCGATCGAGTACGAAGCCGAGTACTATGCACAGCTGACCGAGCAACCGGTCGGAAACAGATAACCGGGTGTGCACGGAAGCCGGGGAGATTCATCACGATTCCGGGGCCGCCTCCTGGGCGAGCATCCGCGCGATCGCGGGATCGGGGACCGGGCAGGGCGCCCCAGACACGGGTGTGTGACGATCTGCTGTGCACGCCGGGTCGGAGGCAGTGCAACTATCGGAGGAGTTTGTGGCAGATCCGCGTCGGTTGGTGCAGCAAGCACTCGTGCGGATTACAACGGCACTCGTCGACGGTGTCACCCACATACGGCACAGGAACACCTCGGGTACGGCCGGAAGAGTGCACAAAGCGGCTCACGAGTGGGAGAACCTGGGTCCCGAACTGGCGAAACCGTTCTCGGCGACCACCCGTGACCGGGATCAAGTCGACCGGGCTGCGATCAGTGAGCACGACTCCGACGAGTTCGTCGGTCCGTTGCCCAGCTCTGCAGCAACTGCGCATACCCCGAACCTTGAGACAAAGCTGCTGACTCCTGATGATTGGCGGGTACGTCGCGAAGTCGTGCTGGCTAAACTGCGCGAGTCCCCGGACCACTACAAGACCAGATACGAAACAGCTGCAGCGCGGACCGAGCAGCAGTGGCGCGACATGATCACCAGCCGAACCAGCGTTTTCACGGTCTTTCGCGACGGGAAGCCCGTCGGCGAACTGGCCTCCTGGCCATCCACGGACCATCCCGACGCCCAAGAGATCCACGCTGTGTGGGTTGACCCCACAGCGCGCCGCAGCGGTGCCAGTGACCAACTGATGCAAACCCAACTGCAATGGCTGGAGCGGCACGGCCATCCACGGATGGTCTTGTGGACACGCGAAGACAACACACCCATGCAGAGCCTGGCAGAAAGACATGGATTCACTCGTACCGGAAACACAAGGGCCCGCTCCGGCGGCGGCATTCCATCGGTCGAAATGGGACGCAACCTGACATCGGACCTCCCGGACAGTCATTGATGTCGGAGTTTTCGGCTCACCCAGTCCCGGCAGCTCACGCTGCTCCGGCGGGCGCTCACCACGATAGTGACACGGAACACCGACTGACCCGAGCTTGGCCCCACCCCGCTTGGTCCCCACCAGCTCCGCTCGTCGCCCACCAGCGTCCAGCAGTCGACCAACTCGTCCTGGTCCAGCTCTCTCATCACCTGCGGCAAGCTACACCCGCGAAAGCCGTTGCCACACAGCTTTTACGACAGGCTCATGTACCTGGTGACACGATCCTTAGTACTCCAGCCGCACTTGGTTATATAATCGGCGTCTTCGCTGGTAGTGAGCCTTTCTGGCTCGGTATTGGTGCCAACGCCGCCAGGTTGACCACTGCCAGATGGCGGTGCGGTCGGGGCGGTGGGTGATCACGTGTGCCAGAAGACGGCGGATCTCGCCGAGGGTGAGCGAGATGAGTTCGCTGCCAATACTTTTTGGCGATATTGCTGCGGTGACTGCGAGGTAGGTGTGGGCGAGCATGGCGAGGCAGTAGCCGAGGTAGCGGTGGAACTGCTCTTCGGGGCCGAAGAGCAGGCTCCTGATCTTCGAGTGCAGACCGTCGGCGCCGATCACGAGATCGAAGGTGCGCCGGGCCCCGCCACGAAAGTCCACGTCCACACCCCGTTCGTGCTCGCGGAGGGCCACGACGGAATCGTCGAAGCGGACTTCGACGTCGTCACGGACCGTGCTGTAGATGATGTCGGTGAGGTTCCCGCGGCGCACCTCCAGGTCGCGACCCTCGGTTCCGCCCGTGAGCGCGTCGGGCCGGACCGCGGCGATCGGGCCGCCGTCCGGATCCAGGAAGGTGATCCTGCGCGTATCGATATGCGCGGCGCGGAGCTGCGGCAGTAGGCCCATCCGCTCGACCACCCCCAGGGCGGTACCGCGGATATCGATGGGATACCTGCCGCCGCGGGTCGCGCTCGCCCGCTCCACCACGGTGACGTCGAATCCGTACCGGTGCAGCCAGTACGCCGTCGCGGGGCCGGCGAGGCCGGCGCCGGAGCTCAACACCGTGCGTCTCATGAGTACTCCTGGACAGCCGGCGAGAGGCGCTCGGCGGCAATCGATCTCGCCGCGCCGAGAAATGCTCGCCATGATTCTGGACCTGGGTCTCGCGCCGGTCGTGCCATACGGTTCGGTCGCCGATGCCGATCACCGGCCACCGGAACCGCGGAAGCACCTCGTCGCGGTGTTCCCGGCCGACCGGCTCGAGCACAGTTCGAATCGTCGCCGATACCGCGCCGCGCATCGCAGGGTCGGCCGACCCCAGAAGGAGTTCGATGTCATCCGTGCGTGCCCCCGCGATCGGGTTGTCCGTCTTCGGTGTTGTCGCCGTGTGTTGTCTGAGCCTCGTCCTGAGCACCGCACGCGGACCGGTCACCGAGGTCGACGCCGAATACGCGGCGATCTTCACGGATGTCTCCGGACTCACCGCCGGAAGCGGCGTCCGGCTGGCCGGAGCGCGGGTCGGTACGGTCACCGCGATCGATATCACCGACGACGCCACCGCCCGGGTGGGGTTCAGCGTCGGCAGCGACCGGCAGATCCTGGACACCACTCGTGCCGCGGTCCGCTATCAGAGCCTGCTCGGGCAGTACTACGTGGAACTGTTCGAATCCGGGCCCGGCGGGACCGCGCTCGCTACCGGGGCGACCATTCCGCGCGAGCGGACCGCGCCGAGTTTCGACGTGTCGCGGCTGTTCGACGGATTCCGGCCGTTGTTCACCGAGCTCGACCTCGAGGAACTGGGGCAGGTGGCCGAGAACGTGGGCCGGGTCCTCAGGGGCGACAGTGCGGGTATCGGACCGGTACTGACGGCTCTGGGCGACCTGCTCGAGTACGCGACGAACGAGCACGCGGCGGTCGCGGTGTTCATTCACAATCTGGGGAAGATCGCCACCGAGCTCGGCGGTGTCGCCGAACAGGTCGGCGTGCTGATCGAGCAGATCGCCGCCCTGGTCGGGCTTTTCGACAGTGCCGTGGAGCTGGTGAACTCACTGTTCGCGGAGGGTTCGAGCCTCGATTCGGAGGGGGGTCTTCTCGCCGAACCGCGATCCCTTCCCGAAGCCGCCTACCCGGCTCTGCACGAGCAGTTGCGCGAACTCGCGTCGCGCCCCGACCAGCTCGTGGAAGTCCTGTCGCTGAAGCCGGAACTGATCGACGGATTGAACTCGGACCGCCCGGCGGGCGGCCCTCGCTCCGCATCGACCTGTTCGACCTGGCCGTTCACCCCGGCGGGACTCGCCGGGACACAGCCGCGCGCGGTGTGCCGATGACGCGCGCCCGACCGCGCCGGATCGGGTGCGGCGTCGGTTCCGTCCTCCGATCACGCTGCGACACCAGCGCTCCCGTGGCAAGTGAGGATTCCCGGTGAGCGACACCTCGGAACCCGGCGAACAGCGGAAGCTCGCGACACGGCGCGCGTCCGGTGCGCTGGCCACCGTATCGGCGTGGGGACTCGCCGCGGCCGCGTTCGTCGTCCTGGCGGCACTTCTCGGCTGGCGCTGGTATTCCGCCCAGCACGAGCTGGACGACCTGCGCGACCGCATCACCGATCGCGACCGGGTGGCCGCTGTCGCCACCGGCTACGCGCACCGTTCGCTGACCTACGACTTCCGCGATCTCGACGCCTTCTTCGCCGGTGTCCGGCAGGGAACCACCGCCGGGTTCTCCCACCGCTACGACACCGTGGGCGACACCCTCGCGAACATCATGACCGAGGCGGAGGTCGTCGCCCAGGGCGAGGTCGTGGCCACCGCGGTGGACGCCGTCGACGGTGACAACTACATCGTCACCGTTTTCGCGACCCAGCAGACCCGCAATGTCCGGCACCCGGAACCGGTCGGCACGTCCACCCTGGTGACCGTGAATGTGCAGCGGGTCGGCGACGAATGGCTTGTCGCCGATTACCGCCCGCGGTGATCCGCCGGCCGGAATCGCCGGGCCGCCGGCCACGTCCGCGGGAAGGGGACCGTATGAGTGTGGAGCGGTTTCAGGTCCGGCGCGAGAGCGCGGCAACGTCCGGCTGCTCGTCCGCGTGACCCGGCGCCGGTGCGGGATCGTGGGTGACCTCGCCGGGCCCGCTCATCCGCGATCGCCGCCGGTGAGCGAGGGCTGAATCCGCCACAGCGCGAACGCGCCGAGTATCGCGGCGACCGATCCGATCGCCAGGGCGAGAAAGCCGCCGACGATTCCGTATCCGGTGCCGGGCCCGCCCTCGGCGGCGAGGACGACCAACCCACCGAGCACCAGACCGACCACCCCGGCCACCAGTGCGACGATCGCCGAGCGGCGGCCGGTACGGCGGCGGACGGCACGCGCGCCGATCACCACACCGACGAGTCCCACCGCCGCGCCCACCAGGGACCAGAAGCGTCCGGGGGTCAACCCGGAGACGTCCGACTGGGCCAGGATCTGCGAGGTGGCGAACAGGTGATGGACGGACATGGCGTGCTCCTTCTGCGAGGACTGGACTGTGGACCATCGTCGCCGCCGGGCCCGCCTCCGGTCGTCCTGCGCACGCAGGCATTACCGGCTGCCGCCGGGGGTGTAGAACTGCGCGGGAGTACTGCGGACGCAGTAGCGGTGATCATCCCCGTGCCCGATTCCCCCGGGCGCGCGGCGGGCTAGGGTGCAACCATGGAAAGGCTCCGGAACTGGGGGATCGCCGGAGGCGTCGCGGTGTTCCAGCTCGTCTCCGGATTGTCCGGACCCCCGCTCGGCTGGGTGCTGCTGGTCGTCGGCGGGCTGGCGCCGGCCGCCGCCGGCCGGGCACCGATTGCCGTACTGGCCGTCACGGGAGCGACCGCGTTGGCCTACCAGGCCCTCGGAGTCGGCGTGCCCGCGGTCGCGTTCCTGGTCGCCGTGTACGCGGCCGTTCGTGCCGGGCGCTGGGTGGCGGCGGTGACGGCGTCGGTGGTCATGATGCTCGCCATGCCGCTGGCGCTCCTGGTTTCGCCGCGGGGACTACTCGTGAGCGAGGCACTGGTGGAGTCACGGGACGTACTGCAACTGGCGTGGCTGGTCGCCGCGGGCGCGGCGGGCGAAGCGTTACGGCAGGCCGAACGGCGCGCCGACGAGGCCGAACGCACCCGGGAGGAGACCGCGCGACGGCGGGCCGACGAGGAGCGGTTGCATATCGCGCGAGAGCTGCACGACTCACTCACCCACCAGATCTCGGTGATCAAGATACAGGCCGAGGTGGCCGTCCACTCGGCCCGTCGCCGTGGCGAGCAGGTGCCCGAGGCGGTGCTGGCGATCCTGGAGGCCGGCCGCGAGGCATCCCGGGAGTTGCGGGCCACCCTGGCGGTCCTGCGCGACGACCGTCCACCCTCGTACGGGCTCGACCACGTCGCGGAGCTCGTGGACCGGGTCCGCGCCACCGGCCTGGACACGAAACTGACGGTCACGGGACGGGCCGAGGCCGTACCGGGGCCCGTGGACCGGACCGCCTACCGGATCGTCCAGGAGTCGCTGACCAACATCACCCGGCACGCCGCCGCCGGGACCGCTACGGTCCATATCGATTACCGCCGCGATTCTCTGGTGATCCAGGTGGACGACGACGGCCGCGCCCTGCCGGACACGACTACCGAACCAGGTGTGGGACTGGTGGGGATGCGTGAACGGGTCACCGCCCTGGGCGGCCGATTGCAGGCCGCGCCCCGCGACGAGGGCGGGTTCACCGTCCGGGCCGAGCTACCCGTGGAGCGGACGCCGTGATCCGCGTCCTGCTCGTCGACGACCAGCCGCTGATCCGCAGCGGTTTCCGCGCCCTGCTCGACCTGGAGGACGATATCGAGGTCGTGGCCGAGGCCGCCGATGGCGCCCGGGGCGTCGAACTGGCTCGCGAACACCTGCCCGATATCGCACTGGTCGATATCCAGATGCCCGGCGTCGACGGTATCGAAGCGACCCGGCGCATCGCCGCGGACCCGGCTCTGGCCGGAGTGCACGTGGTGATCCTCACCAACTACGGTCTGGACGAACACGTCTTCGACGCCCTGCGCGCGGGTGCGGCCGGATTCCTGGTCAAGGACATCCACCCGGAGGACTTCCTGCACGCCGTCCGGGTCGCGGCCCGCGGTGACGCGCTGCTCGCGCCGTCGATCACCCGCAAGTTGATCGACCGATACGTCAGCCGGCCGCCGGCCCCGGGGCCGATCGCCGCGACGACCGAGCTGACCAACCGCGAGCGAGAGGTGGTCGTCCTCGTCGCGCGGGGCCTGTCGAACGACGAGATAGCCGCCCATCTGGTGATCAGCCCGCTGACCGCCAAAACGCACGTCAACCGGGCCATGACCAAACTCCACGCCCGCGACCGTGCCCAATTGGTGGTGCTGGCCTACGAATCCGGCTTGGTGATACCGCGCCGGGGGTGATCGCCCCAACCCTGCGCGCGAACGTCGATACGCCCGGCCCGCCCGTTACCTTTTTCGTGGGCCCGGAACCGGGCCCACGGTCGCCAGGCCCGGTATGACTTCTTGCCCCTGTCTCTTCCAT
>NZ_JBEXLL010000098.1:0-18454 GCF_040609955.1 Nocardia sp. NPDC004568 | reverse complement strand
TCGCCGTTTCGGCCTCGAGACTTGCGCTTCGCGCGGCGCTTTCGAGGCCGAAACGGCGAGACGGGCCTCAACCCTTTCAGGTGTCTCGTAAAACTCGACACATGCGGGTTGCGTGGGCCTTCGATGTCCGGGTCGGATGCCGACTCGACCGCTCCGGCCGACCTGGCGTCTGATCGCTTTCACGAACAGCAGCGCTTTCTCGGTGCCGAGTTCAGCGAGGCCCACAAAGGGTCGAGGCCCGTCCCGCCGGAGGCGGGGCCAATGAACTCAGAAATACCAGGGGTAGGGGGTCCAGTCGGGGGCGCGCTTTTCCAGGAAGGAGTCGCGGCCTTCGATCGCCTCGTCGGTCATATACGCCATCCGCGTCGCTTCCCCGGCGAACAGCTGCTGGCCCACCAGGCCGTCGTCGGCGAGGTTGAAGGCGTATTTGAGCATGCGCTGGGCCTGGGGGGACTTTCCGTTGATGGCCTCGGCCCATTCCAGGGCGACGTTCTCCAGTTCCGCGTGGTCCACCACTTCGTTGACCGCGCCCATGGCGTGCATGTCCTCGGCGGTGTAGGTGCGACCGAGGAAGAAGATCTCGCGGGCGAATTTCTGGCCGACCAGTTTGGCGAGGTAGGCGCTGCCGTAGCCGCCGTCGAAGCTGCCGACGTCGGCGTCGGTCTGTTTGAAACGCGCGTGTTCGCGGCTGGCGAGGGTGAGGTCGCAGACGACGTGCAGGCTGTGGCCGCCGCCCGCGGCCCAGCCGTTGACCAGGGCGATCACGATCTTGGGCATGAACCGGATGAGTCGCTGGACCTCGAGGATGTGCAGGCGGCCGGCGCGGGCCCTGTCCACGGTGTCGGCGGTGTCGCCGCTGGCGTACTGGTAGCCGCTGCGGCCGCGGATGCGCTGGTCACCGCCGGAGCAGAACGCCCAGCCGCCGTCCTTGGGGCTGGGGCCGTTGCCGGTGAGCAGGACGGCGCCGACATCGGCGGTCGTCCGGGCGTGCTCGAGTACGCTGAAGAGTTCGTCGACCGTATGCGGGCGGAACGCGTTGCGCACTTCGGGGCGATCGAAGGCGATCCGGACGGTGCCCTGTTCGATGTGGCGGTGGTAGGTGATGTCGGTCAGGTTCTCGAACCCGGCCACTTCGCGCCACAGCGTCGGATTGAACGTCATGGGGGTGATTACATCAGGCTCGGTGGGGCCGCCGGCGGGCCGTTGAGTTCACCACATCTGAGCCGAAATGTTCGGACACTGTATAACCCGGAGTTACGGTGCGTATATGAGCGAGCAGACCCAACCGACGATCGACGACAGCGCCGTCGACGAGGATCGGTACGAGCGGCACGGCGGGTTCCCCAAGGTCACCCCGGCCCGGGTGGGCCCGGAATTCGGCGAATTCGTCGAGGCCATGCGCACGCTCCAGGACCTCGCCGTGTCCGCGGACGCTCCCGCCGAGGTGTACGGGGCCGCCCGCGACCAGGTGAACGCGCTGATCGATCTGCTCGGGCCGTATCGGGCCCCGGAACAGCAGGGCCCGGCCGGTCGGGCCGTCGAATTGCCCGGGCGCGGCAGTCTGCTCCTGCTGCCCTGGCGTACGGTCTCGGCCGGACCCGACGGCATCGTGATGCAGGGCGTGTTCCGGCGCTTCCATCTCGGCGGAAACGCCGCCGCGCACGGCGGCGTCCTCCCGCTGCTGTTCGACGATCTGTTCGGGATGACCGTGCACTACGCCGGGCGTCCGATCAGCCGGACCGCCTTCCTGCATGTGAACTACCGCAAGGTGACTCCGCTCGATACGCCGCTGACGGTTCGCGGCCGGGTCGAGCGTATCGAGGGCCGCAAAACCTTTATCAGCGCCGAACTCGTCGACGAGGAAGGCACCGTGCTGGCCGATAGTGAAGGACTGATGGTTCAACTTCTGCCCTGGCAGCCCTGATCGGGCGTCCCGGCGGGATCGCCGCGGCGGTATCCGCGCCCGGGCCGGAGGCTTCCGCTTCCCGTGTGTGGCGAGCGGTCCGGCCGATCGTGCTGGTCGCGCCCGGTGCGGCACCCGGGCCGGGGCCGAAACGCGCGGCGCCGTAACACTTCCGTGGTTGCGGAGGCCCTATCTCCGTCTGTTGCTTACCCATGCGGGGCGCAAAGTACTCCTGTGGGCGGTGCGTATAGTTGCGTTGCCCGTCCATACGAGTACTGATCCGGAGGATCCTTAAATTGGTTGCAGCACTGTCTGAATCACTGCTTGACGAGGCTACGCGCCCGGCCTTCCTCGCCGACGCCGTCCAGGTCCTGGACGCCGAGGTCTCCGATAAGGGTGGTGCGTCGGGTCTGGCCGTGAAGGGTGGGTACGCGGCGGTGAAGAAGATCAGCCCGTCCATCGTGCCCGACGCCCTGGAATCGCTGGCGCCCAAGCTGCTCGAGCAGCTTCAGCCGTACTGGAGCGAGTTCCAGGCCGGTGGCACCGGCACCTTCGGCGAGCTGCTGAGCGCCAAGGGTGACGAGGTCGCCGAGTCCCTGCTGACCGTCACCGATGCGCGCGCCGCGAGCTCCAGCCGCCCGGCCCTGCAGAAGGTGTACAACTCGATGCGTTCCTCGGCCAAGAAGAACGTCATCGAGGCGCTGCCCCGGGTCGGCGACCTGGTGCAGAAGCACGCCGGCTGACCGACGTGTGATACGGCCGCGCCTGTGCGCGGCACGTGGGGGGCCTCGACGACGAGGTCCCCGACGGGGGAGTTCGGGGGGTTCGGATATCCGGCCTGCGCGTCACGCGGCGCGCAGTTGCCGGGTACGTACCGCGCCGGGTTCGGCCACGACTCGGTGGTGTGAGCAGGGCGACGCAGACGCGGCGTCCGTGGTCTGACAGTCTGGAGGCGTGAATCCGTCAACAGCGCAGGCGCGGGTGGTCGTCGACGAACTCGCACGCGGTGGGGTTCGGGAAGTCGTGCTGTGCCCCGGCTCGCGCAACGCTCCGCTGGCGTTCGCGCTGCAGGCCGCCGACGCCGCCGGCCGGCTCCGATTGCATATGCGGGTCGACGAGCGGACCGCCGGATTCCTGGCCATCGGCCTGGCCATCGCCTCGGGCGCCCCGGTGCCGGTGGTGATGACCTCGGGTACCGCGGTGGCCAATCTGGGGCCCGCCGTATTGGAAGCCAATTACGCCCGGGTCCCGCTGATCGTGCTCAGCGCCAACCGGCCGTACGAGATGCTGGGCACCGGCGCGAACCAGACCGTCGAGCAGCTCGGTCTGTTCGGTAGCCAGGTCCGCGCGACCATCAGCCTCGGGCTCGCCGAAGCCGAGCCGGCCGCCGATTATCCGAAGCAGAACAGCGTCTGGCGCTCCTCGGTGTGCCGGGTGCTCGCCGCCGCGCGCGGGACCCGCTCGGGCAATGCCGGACCGGTGCACTTCGATATCCCGCTGCGCGAACCGCTGGTGCCGGATTCGCGGGAGGGTGAGAACATCCCGGCCGGGCGCGGCACCGAGCAACCCTGGACGGCAACGCAGTACGCCACCCTCGATGTCCCGCTCGATATCGACCTCACCCCCGATACCGTGGTGATCTCCGGGCACGGTGCCGGTCTGCGCACCGAACTGGCGGCACTGCCGACGGTCGCCGAACCCACGGCCCCGGTGCACGGTCCGGCCCTGCACCCGCTGGCGCTGCCGCTGCTGAAGCCCCGCCAAGCGATCATCACCGGCCGGCCGACCCTGCACCGGCAGGTGTCCCGGGTGCTGGCCGATCCCGAGGTCACCGTGTACGCGCTGACCACGGGTCCGCGCTGGCCCGATGTTTCGGGCAATGTGGTCGGTACCGGCACCCGTGCGGTGACGACCGGCACGCCTGATCCGCAGTGGCTGGCCCGCTGCCGCGATCTGGACCAGCGGGCCCGCTCGGTGGTGCGCGAGGAACTGTCCCGGCATCCGAAACCCACCGGCCTGCATGTGGCCGCGGTGGTGATGGACGCGCTGCGCGAGGGCGACCAATTGCTCTTGGGGGCATCCAACCCGGTACGCGACGCCGCGCTGGTGGCCACACCGCGATCCGGGGTCCGGGTGCTCTCCAACCGGGGTGTCGCCGGGATCGACGGTACGGTGTCCTCGGCGGTGGGCGCGGCACTGCACCATTCGGGTCGCACAGTCGCGCTGATCGGGGATCTCACCTTCCTGCACGACGCCTCCGGCCTGCTGATCGGGCGTGGCGAACCCCGGCCGGCAGATCTGACCATCGTGGTCGCCAACGACGACGGGGGCGGGATCTTCGAACTCCTCGAACAGGGTGATCCCCAGTACGCCGGTGTTTTCGAGCGGGTGTTCGGCACCCCGCACGGGATGGATCTGTCGGCCCTGTGCGCGGCCTACCGGATCCCGCACCGGCAGGTCGGGCTGGACGAACTGGCGTCCGAGCTCACCGGCCCGGCGAACGGCTTCCGGGTGCTCGAGGTGATCACCGATCGGGCCGGGTTGCGTGATCTGCATACGGCGGTTCGCACGAATGTCGGGGCCTGGGCGTAGCTCGGCATGCGCTCCGGCCGCGCGCGTCCGTGGCGGCTGGTTTCGATCCATGGCTCGGTCGGGTGTGCACCCGGCCGGTGACCACTCGGCATCGTTTGTGGCACGGCCGGTGAATTCCGCCCGCCGGGCCCGTCGGTACAGGTGGATCCACCGACCCTAGGAGCCCCGATGCAACCCGAATTCGATCTGTCGCAGGCGGCCGCCGCGCTCGCCGATATCGTCGCCGCGATCGGCGACGAGCAACTCGACGCCCGTACTCCCGCCGATCTGCCGGTCCGCGCGATCCTGGAACATGTCGGTGGCCTGGCGGAGGCGTTCCGGGCGGCCGCGACCAAGGAGGCGGTCGGCGGATCCGCGGCGCCGCAATTCGATTCCGACGCGGCCCTGGCACCGGATTGGCGCGCCCGTATACCCGCGCAGTTGAAGGCGCTCGCCGAAGCCTGGCAGGAGCCCGCGGCCTGGGAGGGCGAGACAGAGGCCGGCGGCGTGACCATGCCCGCGGGGGTCACAGCGCGCGTGGCGCTGGACGAATTGGTCATCCACTCCTGGGATCTGGCGCGGGCCACCGGCCGCGACGTCGAGGTTTCCGATACCGACCTCGCAGTGCTGCTGGAGTTCCTGAAGGACACGCCGCCGGAGGGCACGCCGGGGCTCTTCGGCCCGGTGGTACCGGTCGGGCCCGGCGCTCCGGCCCTGCATCGGGTGCTGGGGCTCACCGGGCGCGATCCGTTCTGGATCCCCAAGGCACGGTGAGGGTCGCCGGTGCCGCGCTGACCCGAGGGAATCATTCACCTGTCCGCTCGAACATCCCGGCCGCGGCCGCGTTCGCCGCGGCTTCGGCGGCCGTCCGGGCGGCATGATCGTCGATGGGGTCACCACTGGCCAGTAGCCGGTAGTAGAGGGGGCCGGAGACGGCGGTGAGGACCGCGCGGGGGTCGGTGCCGTCCGGCACCTCGCCGCGGGCGACGGCGTCGGTGATACAGGGCGACCATTCGGCGAGCCGGACGTCGTAGAACCGGCGCAGCGCCACGGCTGTGCTCTCGTCGCAGGTCGCGGCGGCGATCACGGCACGGAACAGGCGACCCTGCCGGGGATCGGCCAGGGTTGTCGCGACCAGGCGGGCGTTGGCGGTCAGATCGCCGAGCAGAGAGCCGGTGTCGGCGCGCGGTAGCGACTGTTCGGCCATATCCACCAGGAGGTCGGCGATGAGTCCGGTCGGCGTGCGCCAGCGGCGGTACACGGTTGTCTTGCCGACATCGGCGCGCGCGGCGACCTCGGCGAGGTCGAGCCGGTCGAAACCTTGTTCGGCCAGCAGGTCGCCGGCGACCTGCAGTACCGCGGCGCGGACGCGCGCGGTACGGCCACCGGGGCGCACCGAGCCGGGTGCGGCCATCTCGGCATCCATAACGGGACTCCAGTTTCATTAGTTGCTCGATGGGTGTATGTTCGGACTCGTTAACGAAACATTAGACCCTTTAGGAGTCGAGATGGAATACCGGCGGTTGGGTGCCTCGGGTCTGGTCGTTCCCGCGCTGAGCTTCGGCGCGGGAACGTTCGGTGGACGCGGCGAACTGTTCGGCGCCTGGGGCGACACCGATGTCGACCAGGCGCGCCGGCTCGTCGATATCAGTCTCGACGCGGGCGTGACGATGTTCGATACAGCCGATGTCTACTCCGACGGCGCGTCCGAGGAGGTACTGGGCGCCGCGATCCGCGGCAGGCGCGACCGGCTGCTGCTGTCCACCAAGGCCGGACTGCCCACCGGGCCGGGCCCCTTCGACGCCGGAACGGGTCGCGGACGCCTGATCGCCGCGGTGGAGGCCTCGTTGAAACGGCTCGGCGTGGACCATATCGATCTCTTCCAGCTTCACGCCTTCGACGCCCGCACCCCGGTCGAAGAGGTGCTGCACGCACTCGACGAGCTGGTCCGCGCGGGCAAGATCCGCTATCTGGGCGCCTCCAATTTCGCCGGCTGGCAGCTGATGAAATCGCTGGCCGCCGCCGACCGCCACGGCCTGACCCGCTATATCGCCCATCAGGTGTACTACTCGCTGGCCGGCCGGGACTACGAATGGGAGCTCATGCCGCTGGGCCTGGCCGAAGGGGTCGGCGCGGTGGTGTGGAGCCCGCTGGGCTGGGGCCGGCTCACCGGCCGGATCCGGCGGGGACAACCGCTGCCCGCCGGCAGCAGGCTGCACAAGACCGCCGAGGCGGGCCCGCCGGTGGATACCGAGCATCTCTACGACGTGGTCGACGCGCTGGACGAGGTCGCCGCCGAAACCGGCCGATCGGTACCGCAGATCGCGCTGAACTGGCTGCTCACCCGGCCCACCGTCGGTACCGTCATCGTCGGTGCGCGCGACGAGGAACAGTTGCGCCAGAACCTGGGGGCCGTCGGCTGGGAACTCACCGCCGACCAGCTGGCCCGGCTGGACAAGGCCAGCGCGCTCACTCCGCCCTACCCCTATTACCCGTACTACCGCCTGCCCGATTTCGCCCGGCTCAACCCGCCCGCGGCCTGAGCCCGGTCGTCAGTACACGTCCCGGACGTAACGCTTCTCGGCGGTGAGCTGCTTCTTGAAGGCCAGCGCGCCGTCCTCGTCGAGTTTGCCGTGGATGCGGGCGATCCGCAGCAGCGCGTCGTCCACATCCGCGGCCATCCGCGCGGCATCACCGCAGACGTAGAAGTGGGCGCCGTCGCGCAGCCACGACCACAATTCGGCGCCGTGTTCGATCATGCGGTGCTGCACGTAGATCCGTTCCCGCTGATCCCGGGAGAAGGCCAGATCCAACCGGGACAGGTGGCCGGTGCGGAACATATCCTCCAACTCCCCCCGGTAGTAGAAATTCCGCGCGGCGTGCTGATCGCCGAAGAACAACCAATTACGTCCCGTCGCCCCCAGTGCGCGCCGTTCGTGCAGGAAACCGCGGAACGGAGCGATACCGGTGCCCGGGCCGACCATGATCATCGGAACAGCGGGATCCAGCGGGGGCCGGAAATGCGGTGCGCGTTGCAAGAATATCGGTACCGCCGTGTCCGCGGCCCGGTCGGCGAGGAAGGTCGAGCACACACCGCCGCGCCGGGCCGCCGAGCCCGGCGCCACCGGGTCCCCGTAGCGCACGACGCCCACGGTCAGCTCCACCCGGCCGGGGCTCGTCAGCGGACTCGACGAGATCGAATACTGGCGCGGCTGGAGTTTTTTCAGCACGTCGAGCCATTCCACCAGGTCGGCCCGGACGGGAAAGTCCCGCAGTACATCCACCAACTGGCGGTCCCACAGATAGGAGGCGAGTTCGTTGCGATTGTCGCGGCGCAGCAGTTTGGCGAGCCGGTTGCTCGGGTTGTGCCCGGCCACGAATTCCAGCAGATCGCGCGAAACCCGGGTGATGTCGTAGCGGGTGCGCAGGGCCTGCTCCAGTGATAACTCGGTCTCGCCGGCCGCGACGGCACGCCGGCCGTCCAGACCGGTCGCCGCCAGCCATTCCCCGACCAGCGCCGGGCAGTTCGTCGGCCAGACCCCGAGCGAATCGCCGACCTCGTACCGCGCGTCGAGCCCGGTCAGGTCGAAACTGATCCGCCGGACTTCTTTCGCGGCGTCCGGAGTGGTCAGCACCTCGTTGTCCAGCAGGGGCGCGGAGACCGGTGTGGTGCGGGTGAACGCGGCGGGTGCCGCCTGCCGCACCGGTAGCGGAGCGGGGGCGGTCCGTTCCAGCAGGCCGATCGCGGTGGCGCCGCCGACGGTTTCGCGGGGAGTGCCACCGCTGGAGCCGGCGGCCGTCTCGGGCCCGCCCTGTTCGGACAGAGCGGTGATCACCGCCTCCAGCCAGTGCGCGCCCGATTCGTCGAAATCGGGCTCACAGTCCTGGCGCGGTAGCAGCCGGGTCGCGCCGCGATCGGCGAACAGGGCGTCGAGTTTGCGGCCGTGGCCACAGAAATCGTCGTAGGAGGAGTCGCCGAGCGCGAACACCGCGTACCGCATACCGGTGAGCCGGACCGCGCTCGCCGCGAGCCGGGTCCAGAAGTCGGCCCCGTTGTCCGGTGGGCCGCCGTCGCCGAATGTGCTGGTGACGACCAGCACGTCCCCGGTCAGCACCTCGAGGTCGCAGGAGTCCATATCGAGCAGCCGCGGCCGCAGCCCCGACTCGGTGAGCCGTGCGGCGGCGGTCGCCGCGAAATCCTCGGCGTTGCCGGTCTGGGAGGCCCACAACACCGTCACGGTCCGGGCCGCCGTGGCCGGTGCGTCGCTCGCCGGGTCCGCGGGAACGCCGCGCGAATACATGCCGGCGAGCAGGCCGTCCACCCACAGCCGGCTGCGCTCCGACAGCGGCGCCGATACGGGCAGGACCGGCTGCCCGGCGACCGGCAGCGACTGCAACGCGGCGAGATAGCCACCCAGGTAGATCCGTTCGGTTTCGCTCAGCGTCGGGGTGGCCGAGGTATCCAGGCCGAGCATCGCGGCCAGGGGATGGGGGGCGGTCGCGGTGGGTTCCGGTGTGCTGCCCGCTGTTTCCGGACTGTCCGCCCGCTTCGTCGGGGCGACCCGGCGCAGGGCGACCGCACAGGCCTTGAATTCCGGCTGCAGCGAATCGGAATCGACCGCGTCGTGCGTCACCGCGTTGATGGTCAGGTATTCACCCTGTTCGTCGTTCCAGTGGAAGGGGGCGAAACAGCCACCCGGCCGCACCCGGTCACTGATGCGGGTGGGCAGTACCGCGCGCCCGCGCCGCGAGGTGATCTCCAGCTCGTCCCCCGGCTCCAGTCCCAGGGCGCGGGCGTCGTCGGGATGAATTTCCACGAACGGTTCGCCGTTCAGTTTGTTGAGTTTGCCGACGCGGCCGGTCTTGGTCATCGAATGCCATTGATGCTGCACCCGGCCCGTATTGAGCAGGAACGGGTAATCGTCGTCGGGCATTTCGCCGGGCAGCATATGCGGGCGTGGCCAGAAGACGGCGCGCCGGCTCGGCGTGGCGAACGCCAGCCGGGGCTCGTGACCTCCGGCGTCGATATGGCGCGGCCCGCTCGTGCCGTCGTTCAGGTAGCGGATGGGATTGCGTCGTCGGGCCGGGTCGGGGCACGGCCACTGCATCGGGCCCTCCCGCAACGTGTCGTAACTCATCCCGCTCAGGTCGTAGCCGGTGGCGGGATTGGCGAAACGGCGCAGTTCGTCGAATACCTCGGCACTCGACGCGTACTCGAAGCCGGGGAATCCCATGGCGGTGGCCACCTGCGCGATCAACTGCCAGTCCGGCCGGGCCGCGCCGGTCGGTGGCACCGAACTCCGCAGCAGGGTGACAGTGCGTTCGGAATTCACCGTCACCGCGTCCGACTCGGCCCACAGGGTGGCCGGCAGCAGGATATCGGCGTAGGTGTTGGTGGCGGTCTCGGTGTAGGCGTCCTGCGTGATCACCAGTTCCGCCGCTTCCAGGCCGGCGATCACCGTCTTCCGGTTCGCCACGGTCGCCACCGGATTGGTGCAGATGATCCAGGCCGCCTTGATGGTGCCCGCGGCGAGTTCGCGGAACATCTCGATGGTGCCGGGGCCCGCCTCGGTGCGCAGTGTTCCCGATGGCAGGTCCCAAGCGGCCTCGACGAAGGCGCGGTCGGCGGGGTTCAGCAGACTCCGCTGACCGGGCAGGCCCGGACCCATATAGCCCATCTCGCGTCCGCCCATGGCATTCGGCTGCCCGGTGAGCGAGAACGGTCCGCTGCCCGGCCGGCAGATGGCGCCCGTGGCCAGGTGGAGGTTGCACAGCGCGTTGGTGTTCCAGGTGCCGTGGGTCGACTGGTTGAGCCCCATGGTCCACAGGCTCATCCATTCCCCGGCCGCCCCGATCCAGCGCGCGGCGGTGCGGATATCCGCCTCGGCCAGCCCGGTGAGCTGCGCCACTTTCTCCGGTGAGTAGCCGGCGAGGAACTCGGGCATGGCATCCCAGCCCTCGGTGTGCTCGGCGATGAACTCGGCGTCGATATCACCGGCCTCCACCAGCAGGTACAGCAGACCGTTGAGCAGCGCCAGATCCGTACCGGGGGCGATCTGCAGGAACAGGTCCGCGCGGTCGGCGGTATCGGTACGCCGCGGATCCACCACGATCAGCTTCGCACCCGCCTTGAGCCGGTCCGCCATGCGCAGGAAAAGGATGGGATGGCAGTCGGCCATATTCGCGCCGATCACGAAGAACAGGTCGGCGTGCTCGAAATCGTCGTAGGAACCCGGCGGCCCGTCAGCGCCCAGCGACTGTTTGTAACCGGTGCCGGCACTGGCCATGCACAGCCGGGAGTTGGCCTCCAGATGGATCGTGCGCAGGTGACCTTTGGCGAGTTTGGTGGCCAGGTACTGGGCCTCCAGCGACATCTGCCCGGAAACGTAGAGCGCGACGGCATCGGGGCCGTGCTCGGCCAGTATCCGGCGCAACCGCGTAGCTGCCTCGCGTACCGCCTCGTCCACGTGGACCGGCCGCGGCGCTACGCCGCGTTCGGGTCGCACATAGGCGGTCGACATCCGGCCCGGCGCTCGCATCAACTCCAGGTGGGTGGCGCCCTTGGTGCACAACCGCCCGGCATTCGCCGGATGCAGTTTGTCCCCGCTGACCTTGGCGATCACCGGCGCGCCGGTTTCGCCGCCGACGGTGGTGACCTCGATTCCGCAGCCGACCCCACAGTAGGAGCACGCCGTCCTGGTCGTGCCCGGCGCTGCCTGGTGTGCCTCGGACATGACTCCGATGGTCCCCGCGCCCGATTTCCGCGGGTTTGCCCGGTGTTATCGGTGGATGACATTCCACTTCACCGGCGAAAATCACAGCGGTGAGGTAGATGAACTCGCTCGAGCCGAGCGGTTCAGCCGCCCAGCTTGTATCCGCGGTGCAGGGCGACCACGCCGCCGGTCAGATTCCGCCATTTCACCCCGGACCATCCCGCGTCGGCCACCCGGCGGCCCAGCTGCCGCTGGTTGGGCCAGGCCCGGATGGATTCGGCGAGGTAGACATAGGCGTCCGGATTACTGCTCACCGCCCGGGCCACCTTCGGCAGCGCCTTCATCAGGTATTCCATGTACAGGGTCTTGAACCCCGGAATGACCGGTGTGGAGAATTCACAGACGACCAGCCGGCCGCCGGGTTTGGTCACCCGCAGCATCTCCCGCAGCGCGAGATCGGTATCGGCCACATTGCGCAGCCCGAACGAGATGGTCACCGCGTCGAAGGAATTGTCGGCGAACGGCAGCGCCATGGCGTCTCCGGCGACCATCGGCACCTTCCGGAAGCGGCCGGCGGCCAGCATGCCCTGCGAGAAATCGGCGGCCACGCACCACGCGCCGGAGCGGCTCAGCTCCACGGTGGACACCCCGGTGCCGGCGGCCAGGTCGAGCACCCGCTCACCCGGGCGTGGATCGATGGCCTTACGGGTCAGCCGGCGCCAGTAGCGGTCCTGGCCGGCCGAGATCACGGTGTTGGTCAGGTCGTATCGTCGCGCCACCCCGTCGAACATCGACGCGACCTCGTGCGGTTGTTTGTCCAGCGAGGCCCGGACCGATTGTGTTTTCACCACATCTCGACCCTAATGGGCCGGGGACGATTCGCCGCGTCCGGTCACGCCGAGCGGGACAGCCGGTATCCGGTGCCGATCACCTCGGCGTAATGGTCCATGAGTTCGGCGCAGAGGGCCGGCCAGGTGCGGCGCAGCACCGATTTGCGGGCCGCCCCGGCGAACCGCTCGCGCAGCTGCGTGTCGCGCAGCGCCGCGACGGTACCGGGCAACAGTTCGGTGAAATCGCGCACCGGCAGCAGGTAGCCGTTGCGGCAGTGCGCGATCAGATCACGCGGGCCGCCGGCGTCGGGTCCGATCACCGGGACCCCGGAGGCCAGCGCTTCCTGCACACCCTGGCAGAACGTCTCGTGCTCACCCGGATGCACCATGATGTCCAGGCTCGCGTAGGCGCGGGCGAGTTCGTCGCCGCCGAGTTCGCCGGTGAAGAGCGCGCCGGACAGCAGCCGGGCGAGTTTCTGCCGCTCCGGGCCGTCGCCCACGATCACCAGCTGCACCGACGGGTCGTGGGCCAGCACCGAGAGCCGATCCACATGCTTTTCCGGGGCCAGCCGGCCGACGAAACCGACCAGCAGTTTCCCATGACCGTCCAGCCACTGCCGGCGCAGCTCCGCGCTGCGCGCGGCCGGAGTGAACCGCACCGTGTCGACGCCACGGCCCCACGTGTGCACCCGGGGGATCCCGTGCCGGGCCAGGTCCTCCACCGCCGCGCTCGACGGCGCCAGGGTCCGGACCGCGCCCTCGTGGACCCGCCGGGTCCAGCTCCAGGCGGCACGAGCCGCCAGACCCAGCCCGTAACTCTTCGCGAAACCCGCCACATCGGTCTGGTACACCGCCACCGCGGGCAGGTCCAGCCGCAGTGCCGCGGCCATCCCGCCCGCCCCGAGCAGGAACGGTGAGGCCAGATGCACCACATCTGGGTCGAAATCGCTCAGTACGCCGACCATGCCCGGCTGCGGCAGGCCCACCGGCAGTGAACTGATCTTCGGCACCATCACCGCCGGGACCCGGTGCACCGGGAACCTGCCGTGGTGCCGGGGTGCGGGCGGCTGTCCGCGCAGCGTATCGGGCGCGATGACGAGCGCGTCGTGCCCGTGCTGATGCAGATGGTCCAGCACCCGGAGTACCGAGTTCACGACGCCGTTCATATTCGGCAGAAACGACTCCGCAACGATGGCTACGCGCACTCGCTCAGTCTGAGCGGCCGCGGTCCCCCGGGACGCGTCGCCGATATGACGCGGGATCGAAGATCGGGCGAACACTCATCGAACCGGTCGCCGCCCGCATCAGCAGCCACAGCGTCGGTAGGGCGAGGGCCCAGGTCACGGCCAGGACCGAC
This sequence comes from Nocardia sp. NPDC004568, assembly GCF_040609955.1. Taxonomy (NCBI): domain Bacteria; kingdom Bacillati; phylum Actinomycetota; class Actinomycetes; order Mycobacteriales; family Nocardiaceae; genus Nocardia; species Nocardia sp. NPDC004568. Next base: position 5,080 of record NZ_JBEXLL010000098.1, on the reverse strand, counting down.
AGTGCCGGTAGGACGGCCACCCGCACATCGCGGCCCGCGACCCGGACCAGATCGGGATCGGCGCGGTTGTACTCGACATTGATCCGCTCACCCGCGGTCAGGTTGGTCGGGTAGAGCACCCCGACCTTGGGATTGTGGGTGACGCCGTCGGGCGTCACGTACATCACCGCCGAGCGCAGTCGGCCGGCCGACAGCACTTCGCCGGTGGTTTCGCCCTTGTCGGATTCGATCAGGTAGTCGTTGCGCCACGCCGCCAGGAACAGCAGCACCACCAGCACGCTCACCGACACGGCGGCGATCACCACGCCGACGCTCACCTTGCGCAGACGTTCGGCCCGCGCGGATCGGGCGGCCGGGGGCGCCGGTTCGACTCCCGGGTCCGGAGCCGCGACCGGCGGCGCGATCATTTCTGCCTGCTGGGGCACGCTGCCTCCTCCGGGATCGTTCGCGGCCGGGGCGGCGGTGCCGACGCACACATCGTCGCCCGGGTGACCGGGGTCGCGCGGTCCGCGGCGGCTGGTTTCCGGCACCGCAACAGGCTAGCGGGGTCGGCTAGGGTGAGCGCTCATGGCCCGAAAATTCGGCTTCACGCTGTCCTATCCGATCCCGGTGTCCGATCTGCACGCCGCGCTCACCGGAGAAGAACTGTGGCGAGACCGGTTCGCCGGCGCCCCGACGGCCACCCTGGACCTGTCCCACCCCGGTGGCCCGGGCACCGCCCGTATCCAGATGAGCGAGACGATCCGGCAGGACAAGATCCCCGGCATCGTGCGCAAGGTGCTCAAGAGCGAACTGGTCGTCACCCGTATAGACAATTGGGAGCCCCTCGACGGGACCACTGCCGCGGGAACCTTCGAGGGCACCTCCTCGGCCATCTCCTCGGAGATGAAGGGAACCTACGAACTGCGCCCCACCGCCGAGGGCTCGGAGGTGGTGATCACCGGTTCGGTGAAGGTCAAGGTTCCGCTGGTCGGCGGGGCCATCGAACCGCTCGCCGAGCAGTTGCAGCGGCGGGTCGCCGAGAGCGAACGCAAATACATCATCAAATGGTTCGAAGATCGCGCCGAGGCCTGACAGTCCTCCGGGGCCGCGCGGTCCGCGCGGCCCCGGACATACCCCGGAGTTCGAGCACGGCGGCTCGCCCGGGATCAGGATGCGGCGCAGGGAGCGTCCTCCGCCGCGGCGGCCGTGGGATCGAACGCCTTCGGCTCGACCAGCACCAACCAGTTCCCCGAATTGTCCCGGAGCACCGCTTCCACACCGTAGGGCCGTTCCGATGGGGGCTGGACGAAATCGACGCCCTTCGCGGTGAGTTCCGCATAGGCCTTGCGACAGTCCTGAGTATTCAGTCCCAGCGAGCCGTGGCTGCCGCCTGCGAGCGATCGGCTGATCGCATCGGCGAGGTTCTCGTCGAGGGGCGGTCCGGGCAGCATCAGGGTGACCTCGAGTTCCCGGTGATCGGGGTGGGCGACAGTCACCCAGCGGAAACCGTTGTCCCCCATCTGGATATCAGCGGTCTCCACGAAGCCCAGGGTGTCGATGTACCAGTTCTTGGCGGCTGTCTGATCGGTCACGTACACGGTGACCAGCGAGATATTCGAAATGATCGAAGGCATGGTCCGAGACTATGGGCGCGCCGGGCCGCCCGGCTTCTCCGAAATTGCGGTATCGCGCCGGCGGTCGGACAACCCGTGCATGAAGATGTAACAGCCCGGGATACGAGGTGCTCCGTCGGCGAATTTCGCCTGGTACTGGGAGGGCGAGACACCCACCAGTTCGGTGAATTTCCGGGAGAAGGAACCCAGACTGCTGTAGCCGACCAGCAGGCAGACCTCGGTCACCGTGGTGTTGGTGGCCCGCAGCAGATCCTGCGCCCGCTCGATCCTGCGCTCGGCCAGATACACGGCGGGGGTCCTGCCGTAGGTGGCCGCGAAACACCGCAGGAAATGGTATTTCGACACCCCGGCGGCCGCGGCCATACCGTCGAGATCCAGCGACCGGGCGTATTCACGATCGACGAGATCACGGGCCCGCCGCAGGTGCGGGAGCAGATCCCGGGGTACCGGCCGCACCACCACGGCGGCCTAGCAGAAAGGCGCGAGGTCGTCGAACCGCATCGACGCCCGGCCTGCCGTGCGCCACGCGCGGGCGGTGAGGTCCACATCCTCGTCGGTGACCAGATTGCCCATCACCCGAACTGCGGTGCGCTGCAGGAACTTCGAACGCATCACCGGCGGGCCGCCGAGCGGGACCATTCGCGGATGGGTGGCCAGACCGGCGATCCGCCGCGCCACCGAATAGGTGCGGCCGTATTTCGCGCGCAGCAGCTCCGGCCACACCCGGGTGAGGTCGGGCTCGTCCAACAGCCCGGCGAGCATATGCCCGCCCTCCAGGCCGTAGTCGATGCCTTCCCCGTTCAGCGGGTTCACACAACCGGCGGCATCGCCGAGCAGCGCCCAGTTGGGGCCCGCGATACCGGAGACCGCGCCGCCCATCGGCAGCAGCGCCGAGGAGACCGCGCGCACCGAACCGTTCAGTTCCCATTCGTCGCGGCGCAGCTCCGTGTAGTGCTCGAGCAGCGGTTTCAACGCGATATGCGAAGGTCTGCGTTCGGTGGCCAGCGAGCCGACGCCGATGTTCACCTCGCCGTTGGCCAGAGGGAAGACCCAGCCGTAGCCGGGTACCAGGTCACCCTCGGCATTACGCAACTCCAGATGTGAGGTGATCCACTGATCGTCGCTGCGGCCGGAGGAGATGTAGGCGCGCGCCGCCACCCCGTAGGCGTAGCGACGATGCCAGGTGCGGCCGAGCGATTTGCCGACCGGGGACCGCACCCCGTCGGCAACGATCAGCGTCCGGCAGCGGATCTCATGGGAAGCCGTGCCCACCCGCACGGCCACCCCGGTCACCCGGTCGCCGTCGCGCGCCACATCCACGACCTTCGCGCCGTCGCGCATCCGCGCACCGGATTTCACCGCGGTCTCGCGCAATTTGTCGTCCAGTTCGGTGCGCGGGATCGCGCTGCCGTAGGTCGGGAACGAACCACCTGGCCACGGCAACAGCGCCTCGGCGCCGAAACCGGTCATCCGCAGACCGTGGTTGACGGTGTGTGCGCGCACCCATTCGCCCAGCCCGAGATGTTCGAGCTCCGCGGTGGCGCGCGGAGTCAGGCCGTCACCGCAGGTCTTGTCCCGGGGGAAGGTCGCGGAATCCACCAGCAGCACATCGCGACCCGCGCGCGCCGCCCACGCCGCGGCCGCCGAACCCGCGGGGCCCGCCCCTACCACCAGCACCTCGACGTGTGTGGGCAGCGCGTCCCGGTCGGCTTCGGAAGGTGTGGCTTCGGGTGCACCCATGCGGTCAATAGTTACAGGTCGCCGACGGTGATGTCGATGGCGGTACGGTGCACAGCATGAGCGTGTCAGGCCCGGAGGCGGTAGCGCAGCGTGACCACGGAGGACCCACGTTCATGCTCGGTCAATACAGTGATGGTGTTCATGGGCGTTCCGACGTGAACACGCTAGGTTCATCACCGTGGGGTCGGACGCATCCTTGGGAGAAGGTATGAGCACATCTGCTGTGAGCGAAGCCGGCACGGTGGTGGCGGGGGTGGACCTCGGGGACCACGCGCTCGCCGAGACCGTACGCAACGGCCTCGACGAAGTAGAGAAACTGCTGGTGGAGGAACTGTCCTCCGGGGCGGCCTTCCTCCAGGAGGCCGCGCTGCACCTGGCCAAGGCCGGCGGTAAACGTTTCCGGCCGCTGTTCACCATCCTCACCGGCCAGCTGGGCCCCCGCCCCGACGACCCGGACCTCGTCACCGCCGGCACCGTGGTCGAACTCGTCCACCTTGCCACGCTCTACCACGACGACGTCATGGACGAGGCCACCATGCGGCGCGGCGCGACGAGCGTGAACTCCCGCTGGGGTAACAGCGTGGCCATTCTCGCCGGGGACTACCTCTTCGCGCACGCCTCCCGGCTGACCTCCACCCTCGGCCCCGACGCCGTCCGCATCATCGCCGAAACCTTCGCCGAACTGGTCACCGGCCAGATGCGCGAAACCATGGGCGCGCGCGAGGAGAGCGACCCCGTCGCCCACTATCTGCGCGTGGTCTGGGAGAAGACCGGCTCGCTGATCGCGGCCTCGGGCCGTTTCGGCGGGACCTTCTCCGGTGCGGACAGCGACCATGTGGAACGCCTCGCCCGCCTCGGTGACGCCGTCGGTACCGCCTTCCAGATCTCCGACGACATCATCGATATCTCCTCCGAATCGGCCCAGTCCGGCAAAACCCCGGGCACCGACCTGCGCGAGGGCGTCCACACCCTTCCGGTCCTGTACGCCCTGCGGGACGAGGGTCCCGACGGCGACCGTCTCCGGACCCTCCTGGCGAAACCCCTGGAATCCGACGCCGAGGTGGCGGAGGCGCTGGAATTGCTCGGTCGCTCCCCGGGAATGACCCGGGCGAAGGAAAAACTGCGGGAATACGCCGATATCGCCCACGCCGAGCTGAAGGCTCTCCCTCCGGGCCCGGCGAACGACGCTCTGGTCCAGCTGGTCCAATACACGATCGAACGGGTCGGCTGAAGTTTTCGCGCGGCGGGGGCGGGGTGGACACGTTCGTGGGGTGGGCTTGTTCCGTGATGGCCGATCCGGAGGGCAACGAGTTCTGCCTGGACTGAGCCGTCGAGCTGTCCCCTCTTCCCCCGTGACGAACCGCCACCGGTTCGCCGGCGAGGACCGGCGGGCGAAGGTGAGGGGTGGGCTTGTTCGGGAAGGTGAGGGGGTGGGTTCGCCCGGCGGGGGGCGGGGCGGACACGTTTCTGGGGTGGGCTTGCTCGTCAAGGCAAGGGGGTGGGCTTGCTCGTGAGGTGGGCTTGCTCGTGAGGGTGAGGGGTGGGCTTGCTCGGGAGGGTGAGAGGTGGGCTTGCTCGTGAAGGTGAGAGGTGGGCTTGCTCGCGAGGGTGAGAGGTGGGCTTGCTCGGGAAGGTGAGAGGTGGGCTTGCTCGGGAAGGTGAGAGGTGGGCTTGCTCGTGAAGGTGCTGTGTTTTTTGGCGCCGCCTGCGGCGTCGCGGGGTTG
>NZ_JBEXLL010000097.1:0-19025 GCF_040609955.1 Nocardia sp. NPDC004568 | reverse complement strand
GGTCGCGGGGTCGCGGGGGTCGCGGGGTCGCGGGGTCGCGGGGGTCGCGGGGTCGCGGGGTCGCGGGGGTCGCGGGGTCGCGGGGTCGCGGGGGTGTTACTTGTAGAAGTGCTCGTCGGGATCTGTGGACTGGAATCGTGGCCGCTGTCGTGCTGGGGACCCGCTTGTCGTCTTGCGTGTGAGCTCGGTTCGCGACCGGTGGGTCGCAGATGTAGACGTGTTCGGCGGGGCGGGATTCGACAGAATTGGGTTTTCCTGTAGCGCCCGGCCGGGCCCACCCGGCGGGGCTCGAACTGCTCCTGCATGAAGTCGGCTGCGTCCGGGTAGTCGGCGGACCGCCTCCATCGATAAATTTCGTCGCGTCGACACTCGGCACGCGGGTGCTCCGATCCGGTGATCGCTTCGGGGTGGCGCCAGGCGGTCGGATGCACTTCTCCGTTCGTTTGGGACGGGGCCGGTCGGCGCGGTCGGATGCACACTGCCGGTTTCACGTGAAACGGGATTGTTGGGTGCGCCTGGCTGTCGGTGGAGGCCGGTGGTTGCAGTGAGTCCGCCGCGCGGTGTCGCCGTCAACGCGGTCTCCTGACAGGTCGGTGTGTTCGATGTGGTCCGGCAGCTGCACGAGGGTGGCCTGCGCGAACCGGTGGCCCGATGCCGCTGTCGCCGATCATGCACGCCATGCTTTGCCGCGGCCACTGCATCCGGGAGGTCGGCCGGTCGGTGACGCGATTCGTCTATGCCCTCGAACGCGCAGAATCTCCTGCACGGCTCGCAGCGAGTACCGACTTTGCGGAGGGTCGGATGCGTCAGTGAACATGGGTTGATGCTCCTGCCCGCGCCGCCAACGGCCGTGGCCCGGCAGGATCCGCGGTCTGAGTTCAGGGCGCGCGGCCGGGGATCGTTCCTCGGCGCGGTGCGGTGCACTTCCGCCGCTGGTGCGGCCCGCCTCGCCGTTTGGTGCGGCCCGCCTCACCGTTTAATTGTGGTCGTACCCCGTTTGGTGTGGTCGTACCCCGTTTGGTGTGTTCCTGCTCGGTGCGATCGGCTCCAGGCCTGACGCGGACGTCCGACCGGACCGATTCCCAGCTCCGGTGCGAACCGATTCCCTGCGGGGCGAGCGCTTGCACCCTGATCCCGTTTCTCAATCACCTCAGCGAACAACGCCTGGAACCGCCTCTTCACCGCCCACGCCGCCGCCATCGGGACTCTGGGCGCAAGTAGATTCGGGCGACGCGTAGAACATGGAAATCGCTCGTTCCATACTGTCCCATCGCCGCTCGGCGCCGGGCTCACCGCAAATACGGCCGTCGGCCGCGCACGCTTCGGATGATCGAGACCCGGCGAACTCCGATTAAGAGATCAGCGCTCGAGCGGTTCCACAGCTCAGGTCCACGTGGGCAGCACCCGAGAGGCGCGGGAAAGCCCGTCCGGCGCTGCGTGGCGATCATCGGCCCGGCTCCGAAAGTGCGGGTCCGTGATCGTCAGCGGCCGCGTTGTGGCCACTATGGGCGGACCGGCGCGAACAGGTTGGATGCAAGCGGATAGCTGCCGGTGGTTGGCGTTGAGACGCCGACAGATCGGTGGGTGCGGCTCGATCGGAATGGTTGAGGAAGCGCGGGCCCGGTGTTTGCGGAACGAGGAAGACGGCATCGTTTCGATGAGAACCGGGTTCCGCAGGCGGTACTTCACCGCAACAAGCGACATCGACGGAGTAGTGCCAACCGATTCGCGCCTGTCCGGTACCAGCCCTGTCAGGGCGGTTGAGCCAGGCCGGTCTGGTGATGCCCGACCGAGCGATGCCCGACCGACCGATGCCCGACTGACCGAGTCTTGCCGGAGCAGTGGTGGGTGATGCTGATGCCGAGCGAGCACCGGTAGGTGATCGATGGCGGTCGAGTCCGTCTCCGGGGGTAGTGCCGGCACAGCCCCGGGCCGGCGGTCCGCCACGCGGGGCTACCGGGAATCGGCTCGCTCGTGACCAGTCCACTCGGGTACGGGTCACGGCAACCAGTCCTCCTAGGCTCCCGGGCGAGCCGTACCCGGCGAGTCACGCCCGGCGCACCACGGCAACGTCTGATTTCCGAATGCCTGGACCACCTATCGTGTCGAAGATGCCTCCGGCGGACATCAGTGGGTATAGGTCCTACCTACCCGCCGAACCGTCACTGTGACAACCCGATTCGCTGCTACGTCTTCGCAGCAGAAGTTTCACTCAACGCGCCGCCCGTCGAGGCGGGTCGACCACCGGTCTCTGATCGCGCCCGCAAGTCCGGAAGTGAGTGCGGAAGAGGCTGTGCGGTTGGGTTCGGAAGGGTTGTCGGTGTCGGCTTCCCCGATGGCCGGTTCCACCGCGGCGCATCCGCCGAACGATGCCACACCCGGTCCATGTTTCCCGTGAAACATCGCGATCGGACTCGTTCGTTTCCGTCGTCATGCGCCGGAATACGGAAAGTTGTGTGTGTCGTGGGCGCGTCGCAGCGATTCAGCTTTCTAATCACGCCTGCGACTGGCAAGCTATTGAGCGTCGGGCGTGAGCGTCGGTGCCACGTAGGAATCTTGGTGTTGCAGCGGCGAAAGCTCCGCTCGGTCGACTGGCGACTGAGCGTCAGCGTCGGAGGAGGTAGCTTCGCGTGACCGTGCATCATAGCGAAGCCGTCCGGTCCGAGCGCAGATGCCGAGGTTGTCGTCGTGGAGCATGATTCGAACCAGTACGGCTTGTTTCGACGACACGGCGCCGGCGTCCGTCAGGCCACGTGACTTGCAGTTCTCGCGTTAGGAGCGGTCTATGTCGAACGGTTCAGCGAATGTTTCACGGGAAACATCACGCGTACCGGGAATGCTGGACAACAGCAATATCGGCCCGGAAACCCTCGGGAGTACGCCATACGGGCACATCTCCCCCACCGAGACGCCGATTGCTGCCGAGGCGCACCGCGCGAGCCAGCTAATGCATCCAGGAAAGGTGACAGTGCCGAAACCGCATGAGCAACGCATCATCACCGTGGCCAACCAGAAGGGCGGGGTGGGTAAGACCACTACGACGGTGAATCTGGCCGCAGCTCTGGCGCACCATGGGATGAAGGTGCTCGTAATCGATCTCGATCCGCAGGGTAACGCCAGTACCGCGCTGGGGGTCGAGCATCATTCGGGTATTCCGTCCACATACGAACTGCTGATCGGTGAGATCAAGGTTCAGGATGCCATCCAGAAGAGCCCGCACAGCGATAATCTCCTCTGCATTCCGGCGACGATCGATCTGGCCGGAGCCGAGATCGAACTGGTTTCCATGGTGGCCCGCGAAGCACGGCTCAAGGGAGCTATTCAGGAAGCCAATATCGCCGGCTACGACATCGACTACGTCCTGATCGATTGCCCGCCTTCGCTCGGCCTGCTCACCATCAACGCGATGGTCGCGGCGCGCGAAGTCCTGATCCCGATCCAGTGCGAGTACTACGCGCTGGAAGGTGTGGGTCAGTTGATCCGGAATATCGGCCTGGTGCAGTCGCATCTCAACCCCGACCTCCATGTCTCGACGGTAGTGCTCACGATGTACGACGGGCGCACCAAGCTGGCGGACCAGGTCGCCGAGGAGGTGCGCAGTCACTTCGGCGATGTTGTGCTGCGCTCGGTAATCCCGCGCAGTGTCAAGGTCTCCGAGGCGCCCGGATACGGGATGACGGTCCTGGATTATGATCCGGGCTCCCGCGGTGCCTTGAGCTATCTGGATGCCGGCCGGGAGCTCGCCGCACGCGGTGCGGTGAAGTACGCCGCGGCGGCGGATGGCGCGGAGTGAATGGATCGAGCGAGTGTGATCGGGCGTGGTTGTGGACGCGGGCAAGGGAAAGGGTAGGCCGGTGAGTCAGTCGAAAAAGGGTGGGCTGGGACGCGGTCTGGCGGCATTGATCCCGACGGGACCGGCGCCGGTCGCCGCGGGTCTGGGGACCGAGGCGGCCAATGCGGTGATCGGACTGGATCCCGGGCCTCGCCCCGCATCCACCTATCTTCATCAGGTACCGGAGCCCGTCGAGGTTGCGGAGCTGGCTTCGGCCGGCGACGCGGTCTATCGGGAGATAGCACCGGACAAGATCGAGGCGAATCCCAAGCAGCCGCGTCAGTATTTCGACGACGAGGCCCTCGCGGAACTCGTCCACTCGGTCCGGGAATTCGGGCTGATGCAGCCTATCGTGGTCCGGGAAATCGAATCGGGCAGTGGCCGCTATCAGCTCATCATGGGCGAGCGGCGCTGGCGCGCCTGCCAGCAGGCGGGCCTGGAAACCATCCCGGCCATCGTTCGTGAGACCAACGACGATGCCATGCTCCGGGACGCGCTGCTGGAGAATATCCACCGCGTGCAACTGAACCCGCTCGAAGAGGCAGCGGCCTACCAGCAGCTGCTCGAGGAGTTCGGGGTCACCCAGGAGGAACTGGCGACCCGGCTCGGCCGGTCCCGGCCCGTGGTGACCAATATGATCCGGCTGCTGAAACTACCTATTCCGGTGCAGCGCCGAGTCGCGGCCGGCGTGCTCTCCGCCGGGCATGCGCGGGCTCTGCTCGGTCTCGAGGGTGGCGCCGACGCACAAGAAGTGCTCGCCGCCCGGATCGTCGCCGAAGGATTGTCGGTGCGCTCCACCGAAGAAGCGGTGAAGCTGGCGAACCGGGAAGAGGAGCCGCCCAAGCCGCCAGCACCGAAGCGGCCGCCGATCCACTCCCCCGGACTACAGGATGTGGCCGACCGCTTGTCGACATCGTTCGACACCAAGGTTTCGGTGAGTCTCGGTAAACGAAAAGGCAAGATCGTGGTCGAGTTCGGATCGGTGGATGATCTGGAACGAATCGTCGAGCTGATGATGCAGACAGCAGTCGAAAACTGAAATTTTGCCGTTGTCGGCCGCGCAACCTCCCCCTCGGAGCTGAAACGTCACTGTGACAGTATCTGGTCGGAGGGGCGGAGCGCGGCTACAGGGATTAATCGAAGATCACGGTGACGCGAAATGAGGCGGGTTCGCTTGATCGCATATTCTGGCTGTCGAGAAAACTATGATGCGGCGTGAGCGTAGACGAATCGGATAGCTGGAGGCTGAGCAGAGCGGTGTCGACCAGCGTCACAGGACTAACCCTGGAGAGCATCAGCCGGCTACCGGCTCATGCCCGCCGCTGTGTGTTCTGGGAAATGGATCCCGCGGTGGCCGCGGATTCGTGCGGATTCAGCGATCCGGTATTCGAGAAGGAAGCCTGGATCTCGACGGTCATGCTCGAATGGGGTTCCTGCGGGCAATTGGCGACCATCGACGACAAGACCGTCGGGTGTGCCATCTACGCGCCGCCCCGCGTCGTGCCGCGTGCCGGCCTCTTCCCCACCTCCCCTGTGAGCCCCGATGCGGTACTGCTCACCACCCTCGGCACGGAGTACCCCGACCTGGACGGCGATATCGCCTACCGGCTGGTGCAGGGCGTCGTGACCGATCTGGTGCGGCGCGGTGTGCGTGCCCTGGAGGCATTCGGTATACGCGGGACCCCGCCCAGCACCGCCCTGTCCGATCGGCCCACCGGGACCATGCGCCTGATGGAGCGGATCGGCGCACCCGATCGCGGTACGCGCGGATCCAGCCTGGACTGTAGCCCCCAGAACTGCATGATCGAATCCGACTTCCTGGAGGAGGTCGGATTCGAGGTGGTGGCGCCGCACCATCGTTTCCCGCGGTTGCGGCTCGAACTCGACTCCGACCACGGTTGGAAGGAAGACGTCGAGCACGCCCTCGATCAGCTGCTGGCCGCCGCGTCGATGACCGTGCCGACCCGGGTCCTCACGCTGTAGCAGCCGCGCGCAGCCGGGGAACTCGCTATCCGCTGTCGGCGGCGGCGAGTTCTTCGGCCAGCAACTCGGCGAAAGTGTATGTGCCGGTGGGCTGATCGTCCTGCCCGAGCAGGTAGAGGCGCTTCACCGAGATCAGGATCGCCTCCGCGATGACGTCGCGCATCCGGGGGCTGGCCAGTACCGAGGCATCGTACTGATTGGTGACGTAGCCGAGGTCGACCTGCACGGTCGGCATCTTGGTCAGACGCAGCAGATCCCAGGTACGCGGATGGGTCCGGCAATCCTGCAGAGAGGTCCGGGCCACCACTTCACGCTGGATGAACCCGGCCAGCACCTGGCCGATCATGGAGACCGACCCATGCGAATTGCCGAAGTAGAACCCGGCGACGCCGTTGGCCATGGGGCTGGAATTGGATGCGCACCGCAGCGAGATCATCAGATCCGCGTCGAAGGCGTTGGAAGTTTCCGCGCGCTCCACGTCGGTCGGATTGCTGCCCCACGGCCGGGACAGGAAGGTTTCCATCCCGGTGGCCGCCATCCGGCCTTCCAGCCGGCTGGCCAGGTCCCACAGGACCTCCGATTCGTACACGTCTCCGAACTCGGTGGGCACCGCCCGGCCACGCTCGTCTCCGCCCAGACCCGGATCGATGACGATACGTTTACCGGTGAGCTGCGGCCCCGCCCGATGCACTACTTCCTCTTCGGCGATGCGGTGCGGATTACCGCCGGTGACCCGGGCGCCGAGCAGTTCGAGCGAACGCAGTGTGTCCGGACCGCAGATCCCGTCGGCCGACAGGCCGATCTCGCGCTGGAACGAGGTCAATCCCTCGTGGGTGTGCGGGCCGAAGAACCCGTCCACCCGGTGCACGTAGAACCCGAGATCCTGCAGCCGGCGCTGCAGCGTCGCCACATCGTCGCCGTAGAGAGGTGCGGAGAGCTGGTAGATGAGGGTGCGGGCGCCCAGACGGTATGACGCCTCTTTCAACGCCCGGTAGGTGGCGGGACCGACGACGCCGTCGACCAGCAGTCCGCGGTGCTGCTGGAACGCACGCACCGCGGAATCGAGCTGATAGTCGAAGGTGGCTTCGGTGTCTTTCCAGTATTCGCCCGCGCTATCGGTGTCCACGCCGTTGTGCGCGTGCAGGAACCCCAGACTTGCCAGGGTGCTCCGAACCTCTGCTACGGCTGGACCGCTGTCGCCGTGACGAAGTCGGTGCATGCGTGAGGGCCCTTCCTTCCGTCAATCCCGGGTACCCACTCATGCGACGGCCTACACCCTCGCACGACGGAGCGTGGTCGATTCTGTCAGACCCGGACCGGAATTCGACAATCTTGGTCAGGGCATACTACGGCGCGTCGCCGTGTCACGGCCGCCTGTTGGCGTATTCGAGACGTCAGATCACGTCTTCGAGTTCCCGCAGGAGAGCGGCCTTGCCCTTGGCTCCGACGATCTGTTTCACCGGCTTGCCACCGGCAAAAAGGATCATAGTCGGGATGCTCATCACCTGATAATCGCGGGCGGTCTCGGGATTGGCGTCGATGTCCAGTTTGGCCACCGTGAGCTTCTCGCCGTGCGACCCCGCGATCTCCTCCAGCACCGGGGCGACCATCTTGCACGGCCCGCACCAGGTGGCCCAGAAATCGACCAGTACCGGCTTCTCGCTCAGCAGCACGTCGTCGGCGAACGACTTGTCGGTGACGGTGACCGTATTGGTGCTTTCGGACATGGCTGTTCTCCTCGATCTCCCGGGCGCGACGCGCCCGCGGGGTCAGTTCGCTACGGCGACGTCGACCGGCTGGTCGGCATTGCGCAGCGTATTGCTGGTGATATCGCCCTTTTCGGCGAGCCAGCGTTCGGCGTCGATGGCGGCGCGGCAACCTGTGCCAGCGGCGGTGATCGCCTGCATATAGGTGTGGTCTACCAGATCACCGGCGGCGAAAACGCCTTCGACGGTGGTCTGGGTGCCCGGTTCGCGTACCTGCACGTATCCCTCGGCGTTCAGATCGACCTGGCCGCGGACTAGTTCGCTGCGCGGATCGTGACCGATGGCCACGAACAGTCCCGTGGCGGCGAGCTCGGAGGTGTCGCCGGTCCGAGTATCACGCAGGGTCAGCGAGGTGACGCTGGTCTCGCCGTGTACCTGCACGACTTCGGCGTTGAGGCGGAAGCGGATCTTCTCGTTGGCCTTGGCACGTTCGAGCATGATGCGGGAGGCGCGGAACTCTTCGCGCCGGTGCACCACGGTCACACTGGCGGCGAATTTGGTGAGGAAGATCGCCTCTTCCATTGCCGAGTCGCCACCGCCGACCACCACGATGTCCTGGCCCTTGAAGAAGAAACCGTCACAGGTGGCGCAGGCGCTCACACCGCGGCCGAGCAGTTCCTGCTCGCCGGGGACACCCAGGTAGCGCGCGGCCGAACCCATGGCGAGGATCACCGCGTGCGCCTCGTACACGTCCTCGCCCACGGTGACCTTCTTCACGGGGCCGCTGAGGTCGATCGCGTCCACATCTTCGGTGCGGATCTCGGCGCCGAAGCGTTTGGCCTGCTCACGCATCTGTTCCATGAGGTCGGGGCCCATGATGCCGTCGCGGAAACCGGGAAAGTTCTCGACCTCGGTGGTGGTCATCAGCGCACCGCCGAATTGAGTGCCCTCGAACACCAGCGGCTGGAGTTCGGCGCGGGCGGCGTACACGGCGGCCGTGTAACCGGCCGGTCCGGAGCCGACGATGATCAGGTCGCGAACTGGCGTGCTCATGGGACCCTTCCAGAAAAGCTAGCGGGGACGATTCGGTCAACAACAGGGTAGACGCGCTTTGTTCCCGGTAGCCCGCGCCCGGCGGGTGCCGTCGGACGCGGGCCCGGACGCAGGATCCGCCCCGCCGCGGCGTGGGCGGGGCGATGCCTAGCCGATATCGGTGGTGGCGAGGACATCGGGGTTGCCGGGGGCGCAGCCCGGGCCGACGACCAGGGCGGTGATCTGTGCTCCGTTGCGACCTCCGACCAGGATGAGGACCGCTTCGCGGCCGTGGAAATCCATATCGGCCGACCCCAGCACCGGACGGTCGATCCCGGTGGCCTCGACACAGGCGGTGAGGGCGGCGGGATCGGCGAGGCGACCGCCGGCGTCGTTGCGGCCGAGCGCGCGCAGCGCCACCACGGTATCGAGGGCGGAGCCCGGTTCGATGCTCGTGGTGGGCGGTGGAGCCGCCGTGGGGGCGGTTTCCCCGCCGGAACCGGCGACGGCGAAGAACGCGGCGCCGACGGCGACCACAAGCGCCGCCGCGGCGGCGAGCACGGCCGCGAGACGACGTTGTCTGCGGCGGGCGTCCGAGGAGACGGGTGCGGCGAGCGCCCCGTGCGCCAAAGACGTTCCAGGACCGGCCTCCTCGGGGGCCGGGGAAGCGGATGCGTGGGACGGTGGCGGGAAAACGGACGCTTTCGGTCGCGAATCACGCGGTGGTTCCGCGAATTCGGTCCGGGCCGCGCCGGTCTCGGGATCGCCTCCCGGCCGGCCCAGTGATCCGGCCAGTGCGTCCAGGCGCGCGGCGATATCACCGGGAATCGGGCGGGTGATCCGCTCGGAGGTCCCCAGGGCCGCCAGCGACCCGCGGAGCTCGTCCAGCGAGTCGAGATAACGTCTGGCTTCCGGGTCGCGCTGTACCGCGGGCCACAGGCGCGCAGCGAGCTCCGGATCGATATTTCCGGCGTGCAGATCGGCGAGCAACTCCGCCGTGAAAGGAGGTTGCGGAATGGGGCTCATGACCTGCACACCTCCAATGCTGCTGCGTCCATCTGACTCGAATACCGATTCCTGCGGCCGGTTCTTCTGTACTCCCTCGGGTACATACCGTTGGGGAGGGAAAATGTGTCACTGGTACTGACGCGGGGCGCCTACATCCGGTTCCTCTCGACGTGCAGGGAATCCAGTTCGGTCTTGAGGCGCTGCCGGGCCCGCGCACATCTGCTCTTCACCGTCCCCACCGGGACGCCGAGCAGTTCCGCGGCATCCGCGACGCTATAGCCTTCCACGTCGACCGCCACGACCGCGGCCCGCTGGTCCGGCGGAAGTAGGAAGAGCGCACGTTCGAGCACCAGCGAGATATCGACCCGGCTGTAGTCGTCGGAGTCGTCGGAGATCTCGGGCCAGACCTCCGGAGCCAGGTACAGCGTGGGACGCGCGCGGTTGCGGCGGATCCGGTCGAGGCAGGCATTCACGACGATCCGGTGCAACCAGGTGCGCACCCCGGATTCCGCCCGGAAGGAACCCGCGTTGCGGTGCGCGGACAGCAGTGCCTCCTGGAGGGCGTCGGCCGCATCCTCGGGGGTGTAGCAGACTCGTACGGCGGTCTGCCACAGATGATCGTTGTGCCTGCGGATCAGTTCGGCGAAAGCATGCGGTGCGCCGTTCGCATGGGCGCGCAGCAGCTCTGTATCGGTTGTCGTATCCAGCTGGGATTCCCCTGTTCCCCCCGCGGCGGCTCGTGTCCCGGCACGACCCCCCGCGTTCACTTCGGACGCCAATAGCCAACCCCTTGGACAGCGCTCACGGCAGCAACGACGGCCGGTGATCCGGTACCGACAACCACTGCGGTGGGCAGCGTGCGGAATCGAACCCCTGATCCCGCCGGGCTCCCTGCTGAGAGCGCGGATCGCGATCATATCCCGGCAATCGATTCGGCGGCAACCGATCTCGGCCCGCACGCGTACCGTACGGGCTGCTCGGAACGCGCCGGTCAGGGTTTGGCTTCGAACCCGAGTTCGGCGATGGAACTCTGGAACTGCGCCCCCGAATTACCCAGTCCGGTAACCCAGATGAGTACGTAGCGCGCCGATTGATCGGTCCGGATCGGGACCTCGGTCACCCCGTCGCTCAGCACGGCCGTGCCGACGAGCTGGGTCTGGTCGAGGGTGGCCGCCTCGGTGGGCGAGGTGCGGATCTCGACATTGGTGCCGGGGGTGGACGAGGTGATCGAAACTTTGGTCAGCGTCGCGGGGCTGGGCAGTGTGGCCAGTAGTCCGACGCCCTTCTTCAGCGCGGGGAACTGCTGGAAATACTGGTCGGTGCGCCAGGCGGTGGCCGGATCGCCATCGGTGGTGGCGGCGGCGCCGGACGGATCGTCGGGGGTGCCCTCCGGGGAGAACACGACCACTCCGCTGGCCGGCACCGGCACCCCGTCGGCCGCGGTGGGCGCCGACGGGGTGCCCGCCGGCGTCTCGGAGGCATCCGGCGCACGGCTGGTGGTGAGCCCGATGACCTTCTGTTCGTTGAGCGGCTCGCTGGAGTCGCCCGGGGCGAAAACGCTGACCAGCCACCAGATGACGATGCCGACGACGAGGGCGGTGAGAATGCCCAGGGCCACCATGATCCACATCATCCGCTGCGATTTCTCACGTTCGGCGGCGAGCAGTTCGGGATCGGCCAGCGATTCGTCGGCCGGCGCCGGGGCGCGCTGCCCGAGCCGCAGCACCGGGATGAAATCGGTCTTCTGGTCCACCACCGACGCCTGCTCCAGCACATGCTGGATGGTGGCGGCGGTTCGGACGCCTTTGTCGGGTTCCAGCGACCGCACCGCCACCGCGGAGATCTCGAACGGGACCTCGGGCCGGATCTGGCGGGGTTCCACCGGCGTGCCGTCGGGACCGAAATCGGCCGGGTGCAGTCCGCCGACCGTCGCGGCATTACCGCTCGTTCCGCCCTGGCGCAGCGGCCAGCGGGCGGTCATGAGGGCGTACAGCATGGCGCCCAGGCCACGGACATCGCTCTGCGGATCCGCGTCACCCAGGGTGCCGGGGAAGGCCAGCACCGCATCACCGGACGCGCTGATGCGGATACGGTCCGGATGGTCGATGGACAGCGCTCCGCCGCTGCGGTGGGCCATTTCGGTGGCCGAGGCGAGGACGCGGATGGCGCGCGCGGCACCGATCGGCGACGGGACGGTTTCGGCCATCTCGCGCAGCGACCGGCCCGGGGTCCATTCGGCGACCACGATGCCGCCGGAACTACCGCGCACCACGTCCAGCACCCGGGCCAATCCCGGAGAGTTGATCCGGCCCAGCCGCAGGGTTCGCGACAGGATCGCCTGCGGGCCGTCCTGTCCGGAATTACCGGCGGCCTTCTGATCGGCGTCGACGAAGGTCAGCGCGACCTCACGGTCGAGTTTGATATCGAGTGCCTGCCAGAACCGCAGCCCGCGCGCACCACCGTGCCCGGCCAGCAGCCGGTAACGGCCACCGGCGACCGAGGCGCCGGGGATGAGCTCGGGTCCACGCTGCACCCGGCTGGACCGGGTCATCGGCGGAACCGGGATCATGCCGGTGTCGTAGACCGGGTCGGTGGCCGAGACCGTCGCACCGGTCTGGTGCAACTGCTCCTCCGACAGGTGTTCGCCGGGCTCTTCCGGTTCGTATCCGTCGTCCGATCCGTCCGCGAAGCGCGCGGTTTCGTCGTCGTCGGGGTAGGCCCCCGATTCCGACCGCTGCTCCGCCGGGTACGCCGGATCGTGCGCGGACGGTCCACCGACCCCGCGCCGGGTGTGCGGGTCGCCCGGTGCCGACTGCTCCGGGGGAACATCGGTGGACAGGCGACCGCTCGCCGGATTCGAGGAAGAATCGGCGGCTGGGCGCTCGCCCACCGCGTCGTCGCTCACCCTCGGACCTCCTTCGCCCTGGTATGCCGCAACTTCAGCGGTCCTGCCTCTTGTGCTCGTCTGCCGAACAGGGTACGGGAACTGGCCGGAGCCGGTGCGCTCAACCGAGTCCGGCCGGATCACCGGCAGCACCATGGTGCTCTGCGCGTCCATGGCCGAGTCGAAGCCGGAGTACGCCAGGTACGGATCCGGCCGGTGCAGAACGCGAGTGGCGTACTCCTCCTCGGCGGGTCCGAGGTCGATCTCGGGGGCCGGCGGGGTGATGCCGAGACGGCGCGAGACGGCCACCGTGATCGCCACGACCTCGGGGATACCGGCCACGCGCATCAGCCCGAAGGCCACCGCGAACATGACGATGGCGGTGATACCCACCCGGATGAACGATCCGGGCCCGCCGAGTGATTCGGTCAGCCGGTCCAGTCCCATGACCCGGTCCGCGATGAGCATGACCGCACCGCCCGCCAGCGAGGCCAGCAGCACCCGGCTGACCGTCCGCCCGACATTGGCCATCCGCAGATCGCCCAGGCTGCGGTGCAGCAGGTAGCCGCCGATCACCGCGCCGGTGGTGAAGCCGAGGCCGGTCGCGACACCGAGCACGATCACCACCTGCTCACTGCTGTCGGCGATGAACGGGGCCAGCGCCGAGAACAGGATCTTGATGGTGGTGATTCCCAGGATGATCCAGGTGGGTGTCCACGCCTGTTCGCGGGCGTAGAACACCCGCAGATGGATCAGCACCAGTGAGTACGGGATCAGGGTGAACGCCGAGAAGCTCACCGCGGTACCGAGCCGGGAGGCGTCTTCGGCGAACCGGGCGTAGCCGAACAGCGCGTCGCCGACCTGCGGACCGGCCACCGTCAGGAAGGTGACGATGGGGATGAGCGCGATCATGGTCAGCCGGGTGGCGGCCGACAGATCGTCGACGACCGCGGGGGTGTCGTCGTTGGCGGCGTTGCGGCTCAGCCTGGGCATGATCGCGGTGAGCAGGGTGACGCCGATGACGCCGTAGGGCAACTGGAGCAGCAGCCAGGCGTTCTGGTAGATCGCCGGGCCCGCCTCGTCGGCCTGCGAGGAGATATTGTTCGCGAAGATGCCGCCGATCTGGCTGATCAGCACGTACAGGATGATCGCGGCCGCCATGGTGCCGAACTGCTTGAGGCGACTGTCCATCCCCCACAGCGGGCGCAGGTCGATGCCCTGGCGGCGGATCGCGGGTAGCAGGCTGGCCGCCTGCACGATCACGCCGAGGGTTACGCCGCAACCCAGCACCAGCAGTTTCGGATCGCTCATCCGTACGGGGTCGAGGGTGATCTCCCCCGGTGTCAGCGCGTACAGGCCCAGCACGACCAGGACCACCACATTGTTGAGCACCGGCGCCCAAGCGCCCGGTTTGAAGGCGCCGCGGGTGTTGAGGACGGCGGTGAACAACGCGGACAACCCGTAGAACAACACCGCGGGCACCAGCAGGAAGGTGAGTGCCGTGGTGAGGGCCGTGTTGACCTTGCCGTTGGCGGAGACGAAGACGTGGGTGGCCAGAATCGGTGCCGCCGCGGTGGCCAGCAGCGCGGCGGTTCCGAGAATCACCGAGGCCGCGGTGACCAGGCGCCGGATGAAGGCGGCACCGCCGTCCGGGTCTTCCTGCTCGGCCCGGACCAGCGTCGGGACCACGATCGCCGTCAGCACCGCACCCAGCACCAATTCGGCGATCATGTTCGGGATGAGGCTGGCGGAGGTGAACGAGCTGGCGATGGCCGGGCCCAGGACCGCGAGCAGCAGCAGCTGTTTACCGAAGCCGGTGATACGGCTGATCAGGGTGGCGATCGCGATCGACCCGGAATCTTTCAGCAGCTTGGCCTGGCTGTTGTCGGCCTTGTCCGCGACCGGTTTCTCCGCGACGGCGACCGCGGCCATCCGACCGGTACCCGGGTGGTCGCGCGCCGGAGCCGCGGCGACGGGAGCCGGTGCGGGCTTGGGGCCCGGTGGTACCTGGCGGAACGGCTGAGACGGCGGCGCCTGGCGCGACGCGGGCGACGGCTGCGGCGGCACGGGCCGAGTGCGCACTCGGGGCTGCGGATCCGATGCCTGCGGCCGGGCCTGTGGAGGCATCGGAGGCTGGGGTCCGGGGCGACCCGGTGGGCCACCGGCGGCCGGCGGCATCGGCCGCATCCGCTGCGCGGGGAACGGTTCCGAGGACGGGCCCGCGGTGGGGGCGCCGTCGGGGCGGGGGCGCTGCGGCGGACGCCCGTCGTCGGGTCGTCCCGGGACGGGCGGGCGGCTACCCGGCGCCGGTGATCGGCCGCCGGCCGCGGGCAGGGGGGGCCGGCCCACGGGTGGCTGCTGACGGCCACCCGGCACCGGCGGTACGCCGGCCTGTGCGGGTCCCTGGGGAGCGGAGCGCTGCTCGGGTGGGATACCCGGACGGGCAGGCGAGGGGGGCACGGACCGTTGCTCGGGGGGAACGGCCGGGCGGGCGCCCGAGGAGGGTGCGGAGCGCTGCTCGGGCGGGACGGCCGGGCGGGCGCCGGACGGTGGCGCGGACCGTTGCTCGGGCGGGACGGCCGGGCGGGCGCCGGACGGTGGCGCGGAGCGCTGGTCCGGGGGGATCGGCGGCCGGGCACCCGGCGGCGGATTCGCGGGCCGCCCGGGCGGTTGGTTCCGGGGCATGCGCGGATCCGGATGCTGTGGCCGGTTGGGGGCGTAGCGGTCCTCCCCCGGATGAGGTCCGGGGCGAGGCCCCGGGCCCGGACGGGGACCGGGTGGGACGGATCGATCCGCCGGCGTACCGGGCCGCTCGGGCCTGCGCAGTTGCGGAGGCGGCTCGCGGAACGGGCCGGGGCGGTCGCGGGTCGGTTCCGGGTCGCCGGGATGGCCGGTCATATCCGTCTCCGGGCCGGGAGCTCGAGGCACTCGCTCCCACGGTGCGCTGGGAGACCGGCGGGCTCGTGGACCGTCGGGTTGTCGACCGGGCTGCTGCCGATGAGCGGAGGATTCATCGTCGCTCATCATGCCTCCTGTATCGCCCGGACCCCGCGTGGCGGTTGTCCCCTGTGTCGCGTCGAACACATTGTCTCGACGTTCGCGCGTGACGAACGGGCGGTAATGCGTCCGACTGCGCCCCGGTACCGGGGTGAACCCGGACGGCCGGTGCGCACCCCTCCATCTTCCATGGGTCGCGGGTCCGGGTCACCCTCCCCCGGTCGCGCGCACACGGCCTACCGGCGGTCCCTCCGCCGGGCATGCGGAAATCTGCCGCTACACCCGTTCCCGGCCGCGGGCCCGCGGGTGCGTCGCCTCCCGGGCCGCCTCGCCGACCGGCGGTCCGGACCGGCCGCGCCCACGGCGACGTGCGCGGCCCAGGCGGAGGACCCGCTGCCGCAACCCGGGATCGATGCCTTTGTCCGCGGGATCGCGTTTTCCGTGGAAACGCCGCCACAACCGGCGCCCGGCCAGCAAGAACAGCAGGGCGGCCGCACACGCGGTGATGATCGCCAGGATCTGGCCGTAGGCATTGGACCGGACCGAGATCGAGGTGGCGTAGCCCAGCGGCACCCCCTCCGGGGTGCTCAGCGAGATGGGTACCACGAGTTTGCGACTGTCGCTGACCTCGGACGGGATCTGGAACGATCGGGTACCGCGCGGCGGCAGCAGCTGCTCGCCGATATCGGTGATCTTGGTTTCCGCCGGTGCGTCGATGCGGAATCTGATCCGCACCGAAACGGGTAGATCGTTGCGGGCCACCAGCAGCAGCGGACTCGACTCCGAGGCCAGCGTGTACACGCCGCCGGGCGGCAGCACCGATACGGAACGGAAGATCTCGTCGACCGTCGATGTCGCCTTCTCGATCCGGCGGGCAGCGAAGACCTCCGCCTGCGCGGTGGGGCCGCCACGCCGATCGGACAGCGACAGCGCGCGCACCAGATCGTCGCGCAGCGGATCGAGATAGGCGCGCGGGGTCGGCGCCGCCTCGGGCACCTCCACCATCGCCTGCAGCAGCTGCGAGATCCGATGCGACTGGTCGCGGGCGGGGGTGGCGAAATGGACAGGTACCGCCTCCACGGCGGCCTCCGGCAGCGGAGCCAGCTGATACGGGACCGGATCGGGCGACTGGCCGACCAGATCGTCGAAGGGCCGCGGATCGACCAGTTTGTTCTCGACCAGCAGGTCGAGCTGGCGCAGCAGCGCCGCGGCCTCGTCGCGGTTCGCTCCCCACTGCTGCGGCGGCATGATCAACTGTGACCGCGGCCGGCCCGGATCGTTCTGCAGCGCCCGCCAGGACACCGCCCCCAGCGCATCCTGCAGACGCGCGGTGCGGGAATCGTTGGTCACCGGGTACCGCGCCGATTCCGGGACATAGGCCGGGGTGGGCGGATTGGAACCCACTCCCGCAAGCGCGGCCGCCGGCCAGATGTCGAAGGTCGCCACCCGCAATGCCGGATCGGCCGTCGAGGAACCGCCGCCCGGCTGCGCCGGTGCGGCTCCCGCCGGGGTCTGTGCCGGCGTACCGGCATCCGGCCGGGCACCGTCGCCGGCGGTCTCACCGGCGGGTACCGCATCGGGGGTGTCGCCGGACTCCGGCGCTGGCGCCGGCGGCGGAACCGCACCCGGTACACCGGGCAGCCGCACCAGGTCGGGTACGGCCGCGTACGGGTCGCCGATACCTCCCTCGGGCGCTACCGCGGTGGCGGCCAGCACGGCGGTCCCGAAGCCCTGGTTCTTCAGCAGCTGCGCCGCGCCCTGCTCCAGGCTGCTGGCATCGGGCAGGCTCACACCGCGAACGGAACGGGTGTTCAGGATCGAATCGACGATCGCCGCCGGTGAATCCAGTGCCCGCGCGGTCAACGCGGGATCGGCGGCGGCCGCGAGCGCCGCGATATCGACCTGGGCGAAGGGCAACGCCACCGTGCACATCGAGGACGCCAGATTCCGCAACCGGTCCAGCCAGGCCTTCGCGGATTCGGTTCCCGAACCGGGACGCGTCGCGCCGTCCGGGTCGGACGGGCTGGCGAGCACTCGGTAATCGCTGGTCATGGCCTGCACGGTGAGCAGCAGATCGGGATCGATCGCCAAGCAGACCGCCGAGGACGGCCCGTCGGCTGCCCGGTCGTCACCGAAGACCGACTCCAAGGCGCCCACCAGCTCGTCCAACCGGCCGCCCCGGCTCACCGACGCGGCCAGCTCGTCATCGGTCAGCTCGACCTCTCGATCGAGGTCGCCGGTCTGTCCGGCCACCATCCGGGGACGGTCGGCCAGCGGCCACAGCAGGGTGGTCTGCACCGGTGGCGCGGCGGGCGTGGGCAGCGGCGGCGCGCTCCCGTCCGCGGCGGCCGGCAACCCCAGTACCGGCAGCAGGAACCGCGCATCGTCCAACCGCGCCTGGCCGCCGTAGTCCGGGGTGCCGTTCACATTCAGCAACAGTGGATACACACCCGGCTCGGTGATGTTCAGCGAAGTCCCCGAGGCGTCCCGCAGCGGGACGGTCATGGTGAACTGCTGGCGCTGTCCAGGCTCCAGCCGCACCGCGACATCCTGAAAAGGCGTCGGGAGCTCGTAGTTGACTTGATCGAGCTTCAGCGCCGTACGCAATTCGCTGGGATCGGACACCGGCCGCGCCCGCTGCACGCGCACAGCCACCTCGTCGACCCCACGGTCACCGATATTGGTGACCGTGCCCGCCACCGTGAGCACCGGTTCGCTCTGCGCGGTGACGGTGCCCGGACTCACCGAATCCAGGGACAACTTCAGGAACTGCGGCATCGACTCGTCCTCGGCCGAACCCGTGGGCTGGGCGTGAGCCGGGGATCCGAGCAGCGCGGGCAGCGCCGCCGAACCGAGGATGGTCAGGATCACGAGCATGATCCGACTCAGTCCACGCGTCATCGCTTGCCGGTCTCCATCCGGTCGATCAGGCGGTTCGCCACCTCGGCCAGCCTCCGCTCGTCGGCGTAGGCCAGCCTCGAGTTCAATTCGCTCAGCGGTACCCAGTCCACCTGGGTGACCTCGACATCCGCGTCGGACAATTCGCCACCGACCGAACGCAGCAGAAAATGATGCACCGTTTTGTGTACCCGTCGACCCTCGGTGACGAACCAGTAATCGATACTGCCCAATTCGGCGACCACGACACCCTGGATACCGGTCTCCTCGGCGACCTCCCGGATCGCCGTCTCTTCCGAGGATTCGCCTTCTTCGATATGTCCTTTGGGCAGCGACCATAGCAGCCGGCCCCGCCGGTCGGTGCGGCCGATCAAAGCGGCGCAGCGCGCTTCCGGCGGACCGTCCAACCCATCGACCACCAGCCCCCCGGCCGAAGTCTCCCGCACGGTACGCATACGGGGTTTCGCCGCACCACCGGCCGAACCACGGCGCCGCGGCTGGCGGCGTCTACTGTTCGCACGATCGGCCGGAGACACTACGCAATACTAGAGCAGTATCTTTTGGCGGCGCCTCCGGCGCCGCGGGGTGGTGGCCCCCACGGTCCATTAGATTGTGGCCCCCGGTTCAGCGGCGAACCCCCTGCCCGTCGCATGCAGAAACAGTGGGGAGGGGGGGGGAAAGAGAA